>JBDTTZ010000490.1:0-26028 GCA_040008015.1 Gemmatimonadota bacterium | reverse complement strand
AGCGAGTATTCCGCTCCGACGATCAGCAGCCCCTCATTCTGAATCAATTGCTCCAGCACCTCGGACCCGTGTCGCAGGTGTTCCATCGAGGCACGGATATTTGCCCGTACGGCTTCCTTCACCAGCATGTCTTCATTCTGAGCCAATGAAGTCCCCATCAGAGGTTCGACCGAGGGTCGCACCCGGTCTACAATTGCGCGCAGGTTCCGGGACTGGTTCTCGGTCGGCATCCGCAATTCTTCGATGGTGGCCAGGATCGCTCCGCACTGGGAATGACCCAGGACCACCACCAGCCTGGTCTCGAACCGGGCGGCGGCGAACTCCACGCTCCCTACCAGGGAGCGCGCGACGATGTTACCGGCCACCCGGATCACGAACAGGTCGCCCAACCCCTGGTCGAATACGATTTCGGCCGGCACCCGGGAATCCGAACAGCCCAGGATGATTGCAAAGGGCTCCTGCCCCGCGGTCAGCTCGACCCGCCGGGTATGGCTCAGAAAGGCGTCCGAGCCCCGGACATTGGACGCGAAACGGAGATTTCCTTCGCGTAGCCGCTTGAGCGCTTCACGGGCAGGGATCATGGTCAGTCGAATCCGGTGTCAGTTGGCGGGTTGCGGAGACTCCGCGGCCTGCTTGATGACCTCAGCGCGCTGCTCCAGCAAGCGGCGGAGATGCGAAGTCACCAGGAGACGGTCGGCGATACGGCCCAGCAATCCAAGTGGTGACGCAAAGCGTACATGGTCCCGCATCCGCGTGCCGCCAGCTACTGACGTGAAGGTATGATCGTGTACGAAATAGGCGAACGGCCCACGGACCATCGAATCCTGGAAATACGCCGGCGACTCGAAGGCGGTGATGCGCGAGGTCATGCGCTGGGTAACCCCGAAGTGCCGCGCCTCCCAGGTGACCGCCTCACCGGCGCCGATGAGACCCGAGACGACACCGCCTACCGCGCGCTCGTTGGTGTGCCGCATGGACTCCAGGTGCAGATCGATGCTGCGGGAGAGGTCGAAGCACCGCTCGATCGGGGCCGCGATCACGAGACTGATATCAATCACCGGCATCAGGGCGTGCTAGGAAACCCCCGACGCCTTCAACACCACCTCCGTCAGATAATACGCCGCCGCTCCTCCAAAGAATGCTACCGGCATCCGGAACCCGCGCCGGGTCTGAAAGGTGGGCACCAGGTCGGAGGCGGCGACATAGATCGTCACGCCCGCCGAGATCGCGAGTCCGTACTCGGCCAGCGCTGCGACATTTCCGGTGACCACCACGCCGAGCACCGTCGCCAAGCCGAGCAATCCCGCGGCCCAGACGGCCCGCTTCTGCCCCTGCCCCCCCGCCAGCATGATACTGGAGATGGCGACCCCTTCGGGAAGCTTGTGCAGCAGCACGGCGAGAAAAAGCAGGATGCCGAGCCGGCCGGAGATCAGGAAACCGCTGGCGATCGCCACGCCGTCGAAAAAAGTATGAATCGAGAGCCCGATCAGCGCGGAGATCCCGGAGCGCCGGCTCACCTGGTGGGTTTCTTCGCCATAGTGGAAATGCGGCGCGAAGACGTGCTGCGCCAGGTGAACCGCCAGGTAGCCGCCGAAGACGAAGAGCGCCGGGTGGGCATTCTGGGCAAAAGCCTCGGGTAACATGTCCAGCATGGCGACCGACAGCATGAACCCCGCCCCGAACGCGATGAAGCTGTCGATCAATACCAGGCTGCGCTGCTCCTTGCGAACCACCGCGTACGCGCCGGCCAGGTTACCCAGCGCGGCGGCCAGCGCGAACAGCAGCGGTTTCAGGGAACCTCCTTCGCCATGCGAAGCAGGGTCTCGGGAGTATTGAGCCCCGGGTCCTCGATCACCTGGGTCAGCAGCTGCTGAAGGATCCGGCCCAGCCGGGGACCCTGCTCGAACCCGGCGGCGATCAGGTCCTCGCCGGTGATCGCGAGGTCCCTGATCTTCACCGGCTCGCCGCGTTGCAGGATCACCTCGCCGGTGCTGGCCCAGAGCGGCCAGTTCCCCCGCCGAAGCCGCCACAGTTCGGCCAGGTCCCGCCAGCTGTCGCCGACCTGCGCCAGCCAGCGGCGCACATCCACCGGGTCCGCGCTGGCTGGGGTCGCGGGGCTCTGCTCCAGCGCTTCAGCCCTGGCGATTTCGGCATTGGATGCCTTGAGCCGGGTCAGCACGGCGACGGGGTGGTGGCAGAGCAGCGCGGTCAGCAGCACGGGATCCCGGGGAACGTCCCGCTCCCGCGGGTTGTGGAGAATGTCGATCTTCTCCCGCTCTTCCGTGGTCAGCAGCTCCGGAATCCAGATCGGCGCGGCGCCGATCCGCGACCAGAGTCCGCACAGCCGGTCCAGCGAACGGGTGCTGTTGAGACTCTTGAACCACTCGTCCCTCACCCGCTCGGCCGACAACATCCGGAGACCCGGTGCCGCCGCGACCGCGGCCTCCCAGGTGGACTGCACCACGGTGAACTCCAGCAGCCCGGCAAAGCGCGCGCAGCGGAGAATCCGCAGGTAGTCCTCCTGGAACCGAAGCAGGGGCTCGCCGACCGCCTTGATCTTCCTGCGGGCCAGGTCAATGCGGCCGTCGAACGGATCGCGCCATTCCTGGCGCAGTGGGTGGTAGGCCAGCGCGTTGATGGTGAAATCCCGGCGGGCCAGGTCTTCCTCGATGGAAACGCCGTACGCGACAACCGCCCGGCGGCCATCGGTGGTGACGTCGCGCCGGAACGTGGTGACTTCGTGCAGCCGCCGCTTCTCGTCGAGCACGCCCACGGTGCCGAACTGGATCCCGACCGGGACGGTGCGACGAAAGATCTGCTGCACCTGCTCCGGAGTCGCTGAGGTAGCGATATCGAAGTCGGCCTCGGGCGCGTTCAGCAGCGCGTCCCGCAAGGCGCCACCCACGCACCACGCTTCGAAACCGGCTTCCTCCAGGCGGGAGACGATCTGCACCGTCTCCGGCGGGACGTTGAGCGAGTCAGGTAGTTCCATGAATCTAGAAGCTCAGCCGCACAGGACGCTCCCGCCGTTGACGTTGACGATCTCACCGGTCATGTGCCGCGCCAGGTCGGAGCAGAGAAACACGATGGGTCCGGCGATATCCTCCGCCGTGGCGATGCGCTGGAGAGGAATGGTGGCGGCGATCCGGGCCTCGCCGCCCTCCCCGTAGGCCGTGGTGCTCATGTCGGTCAGCACCCATCCTGGAGCGACGCAGTTCACGTTGATCCGGGGCGCGCACTCGATGCAGAGCGACTTGGTAAGGGAGATGATCGCGCCCTTGCTGGCGGCGTAATCGCTGTGGAACGCCTCACCCCGCTGCCCCGCGGTGCTGGCCACAAGCACCACCGACCCGCTCTGCATCCGGCGCAGCGCCGCCCCGGTCGAAGCGAAGATCGATTCCAGGTTGGCTCCGAGGGTTTTTCGCCATTGGTCAGGCGCCATTTTTTCGAGCGGGACTTCCTCGGGCGGCCAGATCCCGGCATTCCCCACGAAGATATCGAGACCGCCCAGGGCGGAGTAGCACTCGTCCACCAGCCGCGTGGCGATGTCCGGGTCGGCCAGGTCGCCGCCGCCGGCATAGGCCTTCCGCCCCAGGTCGCCGACCTCCTGGACAACTTGGAGCGCCGCGTCCTCGCGGTTCAGATAGGTGATACCCACGTCGGCCCCGGCCCGCGCGAGCAGCATCGCGGTGGCCCGGCCAATGCCCCGCGAGCCTCCGGTGACCAGCGCCTTCCTTCCGCTGAGCGAGATCATACCGGCTGCATCATCTGCTCGACCAGCTCGACAATGATGTGCTGCACGGCGAGATGAATCTCCTGGATGTGGCTGGTGACGTTGGACGGCACCACCAGGGCATGGTCTACCTCCGTCGCCAGGGCGCCACCGCCCTTCCCCAAGAACCCGACCGTGCCGAGCTGGCGTTGCCGGGCTGCCTCCGCCGCACGCACCAGGTTCTCACTGTTGCCGCTGGTACTGTGCAGGACCAGGAGATCACCGGGCCGGCCCAGCGCGCGGACCTGGCGGGCGAAGACTTCGGCGAAGCCAATGTCGTTACCCGCCGCCGTGAGGAGCGACGTGTCGGTCGTGAGCGCGAGCGCGGAAAATGGCCGCCGCTCGGCGTCGTAGCGCACGACGTACTCGGTCGCCAGGTGCTGCGCGTCGGCGGCGCTGCCCCCGTTCCCCGCGAAGAACAGAGTTCCTCCCTGCTTCAGGGTCTCCACGTAGCGCTCGGCTATGCGCTGGATGGTGGCCGACTGTGCGGCCATTTCCAGCGCCAGCTCCGAAAGCGCGCCTAGTTGCCTGGTGATATGGTCGCTCATGCGGAGCGGGGCCATGCAGCCTCCGGGTTACTCGAAAACCGCGCGAATCCGGTCCCACCACGACGCGGACAACTGCAACGGGGGAACCGGAAGGACATCCTGGTCGTCCAGGATTCGTTGTGGATTGTCCCGGGCCAGCAGGTCCGCCTGGAGCTCGCCGTCCCGTTCCTTCAGCACGTAAAAGGCGATGGAAATGAGCCGCCCGTCGCCGTGATTGTCCGCCGCCATGATATCGATCAAGCCCTGGGACACCAGCTCCCGGGCCCGCTTCCCGCGCGAGCGGGACGACAGGAGCGTGGTCGCATCCACCTGCATGCAGGCGCCCAGGGCGCGCCAGCTGCGCACCGTGTCGGGATCACAACAGCCGTACCGCTCCGGATGGGCCACCAGGGGCAGCAGGCCGATCGCCACGGTCGCGCTGATCGCGCTCAGCACAGCCGGACGGGACACCATGATGGGAAACTCGATCAGGATGTAGCGAGATCCGCCCAGGGTCCCCCGGCGCGTGGCCCCCACCTCCTCGGAGAGGACGCCATCGATCATGACCTCGAGCCCCCGCTTGAGGAACGGTGCTTCGGGCGCCCGTTCCGTGAGGGCGGCGAACGCCTGGTCGTAGGCGGATGGAATTCCCTTGTTGAGCTGCGACACCGGGAGATGCGGCGTGAGACAGACCCCGGCCACGCCGTGCCGCGCCATCTCGTGGAGCACCGCGATCGAATGCTCCACTGATCGGGAGCCGTCGTCCACGGCGGGCAGCAGGTGGCAGTGCAGGTCAATCACGCCGGCCCACCGGATGCTGGAGGAGATCGGTAGCGAAGTCCTGGAGACCGGAGGGCTGCTCCTGAGCCTGCGCCAGCAGCGCAAGGGTAATCAGGGCGTCCGCCGCCAGCAGATCGAGAGCGACCGGGCGGCCCGCCGCGGGATCCAGCTCCACCTGGCGGAGCGCTTCCCGGCTGGCCTCGGCCAGTGTCTCGGCGACCGAATCACCGGGAGGAGCCGCCTGCACGTGCTGGAACACGCGCTCCCGAAGCGCCACGGGCGCCCGCGCGGTGTGGCGCGCCAGCCAGGGCTCGGTCGGTTCCAATTCACCCGCCTCCGTTCAACCAGTCGGACACCAGCCGGGGAACGGCGGACTTTATTTCGGGCATCCGGCTCACATCGCCGACGCCGGCTGACGCGAATTGCGGTCGCCCTCCGCCCTTGCCCCCACCCAGCGCGGCGATCCGCCCGGCCAGGTCTCCCGCTTTCTTTCCGGACTTGACCAGGTCGTCGGTGACTGCGACATGTATGGCTCCGCGACCTTCCGCATTGAAGAGCACGAGGACGGCCTTGACCCGCCCCTGCCGGAAGCGGTCCGCCGTGGCCGCAACCTCGTCCCGATTCTCCAGCGCCGTGTCGCTCAGGGTGACGGAAACACCGCCGACGTCGAGGGTCTCGCCGGGGTCAGCCGCACCACCGCCGCCCTTGAGGGCCTCGGCCAGCCGGCCCTCCAGCCTGGTTTTTTCCTGCATCAGCTGCTCGGCACGGCGCAGCACCTGGTCCGGCTGGCTGCGCAGCAGCTCGGCGACCTGGCGCAACCGCTCCTGCTGCTCCACGATCGAGCGGTACGCCCCTTCCCCGGTGACCGCCTCGATGCGGCGCACACCGGCCGCCACACCGCCCTGGCCGCTGAACCGGAACAGGCCGATCTGCCCGGTGGAGCGCACGTGAGTCCCGCCGCACAGCTCGATCGAATCGCCCATCCGCACCACCCGCACCACGTCCCCGTATTTCTCGGAGAAGAACGCCATCGCCCCCAGCTTGATCGCCTCGGGATAGGGCATCTCCCGCGTGTCCACCGGCGCATTGCCAAAGATCTGCTCGTTCACATCGTGCTCGATCTGCTGCAGCATTCCCGGGTCGATCGGCCCGTGGTGGCTGAAGTCGAAACGCAAGCGGTCGGGCTCGACCAGGGAGCCCTGCTGCCGCACGTGGCTGCCGAGGATCTTGCGCAGCGCCGCATGCACCAGGTGAGTGGCGCTATGGTTGCGCTCGATGCTGCGGCGCCGGGGCGAATCCACCCGCGCCGCGACCGGGGTCGGCTCGAACGGGTCGCTGAAAACACCGGAGATAAGCACTCCCTCCGGACTCTTCTTGACATGGTCAATCTGTAGCGACCATCCTTGGCCGCTAACCTCACCGACATCGCTCACTTGGCCGCCAGACTCCACGTAGAAGGGGTTTTCCTTGAGAATCAGGTCAACCCGATCTCCGCTTTGGCGGAAGGCAAGGATGTCGGTATCCGACTGCGTCGCGTCGTATCCGACGAAAATCTGCGGATCCTTCCTTAGTGATTTCCATTCACTTTCTGCCTTTGCAACGTTCACCTTCAGTTCTGCCTTCCCGCTTCCCCGCATTTCGCCTTTTATATCGATGCCTCGGGCCGCGCGTGACCGGTTGCGTTGTTCTTCCAACGCTTCTTCAAAACCGGTAATGTCAACGTGAACACCCTTTTCCTCAGCGATCAACTGTGTGAGGTCAATTGGGAAGCCAAACGTATCGTAAAGCATGAAGGCATCACGACCTTCAATGACTTTCTTACCGCTCTTAAAAATCCCATCCAGTCTCTGGAGACCGCCCTCAATCGTAGACAGGAATTGGTTTTCTTCCCTGAAAATGATGTTGTAGATGGACTTATTGAGCAGGATCCCAGGGTACGTATCCTTCATTTGGTGAATAACTATCTCGGACAGGTGTGCCAGAATCGGTTTGCGATGCCCCAGCAACCACGCGTGGCGGACTGCCCTCCGAAGAATGCGACGTAGAACGTAGTCTCTGCCCTCATTACCGGGATAAACCCCATCAGTAATCAAGAACGTGACAGCGCGAGCATGATCCGCAATCACGCGGAATGAAACATCGTCACCCTTGGCAGACCTTCCGTACTTCTTCCCGATGCGGGATTCTATCGCGGCAAGCAATGGCAGGAACAGGTCGGTGTGAAAGTTGTCGTCCTCGCCCTGCATCACGGCGGCAATCCGCTCCAGCCCGGCGCCGGTATCGACCGACGGCTTGGGCAACGGCGTCAAGGTCCCGTCGGCCGAGCGGTCGAACTGCATGAAGACGAGATTCCAGATCTCGAGAAACCGGCCTTCCTCGGACAACTGTTCGAACTCCGGCACTGAGAGCGCCGCGGGAGGATTCCCCGGACGCCACGACAGGTCCACATAGATCTCGGAGTTGAATCCACAGGGCCCAGTGTCGGCCATCTGCCAGAAGTTGTCCTTGTCGCCCAGTCCGTAGATCCGGCTGTCGGGCAGCCTGGCGATCTCCCGCCACAGGGCGCGAGCCTGGTCATCGGTATGATGGACGCTGACGTGCAACCGGTCGGGATGGAGGCCGAGGTACTTGCTGCTGGTCAGGAACTCCCAGGCGTAGGCGATCGCTTCCTTCTTGAAGTAATCCCCGAAGGAAAAGTTGCCCAGCATCTCGAAGAAGGTATGGTGCCGCCGGGTGAGACCCACCTGCTCCAGGTCATTGTGCTTGCCTCCCGCGCGCACGCAGCGCTGCACCGTGGTCGCCCGGGTGTACTCCCGCTGCTCCTGGCCCAGGAAGGTCCGCTTGAACTGCACCATGCCGGAGTTGGTGAACAACAGGGTCGGATCGTCGGCAGGAACCAACGACGAAGAAGGCACCTCGCGGTGCCCATGCGTCACGAAATAGTCGAGAAACATCCGCCGGATGCGGGAGGATTGCATCCGTGGAATATAACGTTGTTGACGACCTTCAGGCTCCGGTCCGGCACTCGGAGGCGTTGAGCACCGGGTGACCAGGTGGCTGAGGTCGCTACCCTGAAATCCACGGCGCGCGAGGAGACCAGCAGCTGACGACGCTTGACCGGCAGGGGCGGACATGGCGCTACAATCTCGGCATGCGCCTCGATCCCAAGACAACCGTGGCTGAGGTTCACGTCGGCAATCGCCGAGGCTGCCTTGATGGCTCAGGGATCCCTGCCTTGCGGGTGGGGCCACGACTTCTGAACCTCACCGGTGGACATTCGCGCACCGTCTCGAGGATCACGGACGCTTCCTGTCGCGTGGCCCGCAGCAGACAATCGTCGCCAAGCAGAACAGAAGGGGAGGTGCCTGCCGGATGGAGGGTCTCAACGCTGGCCTTGTCACCAATCCGGTCAAAGATCCCGCGAGCGCAGAGTGGAGTGGTAAACACGACCTCTGCAGCGCCCCGGCTTTCCAGAAACAGGATTGCCGCCTCAACGACCCGGGGACTGGCCCACCCATCGTCCACCAGGACCGCAGCCCCGTCCGGCGACATCCAGTGGCGGGTGCTGTCGCCGCAGGAACGACTCGGCCGACTCCGCCTGCTTGATTTCATATGCCGCAAGACGATCCACATAATCCGCGGGGAGTCCTTCCGATGAGATCACTCCCTGGTCCGGGAAGAACATCCCACCCGCCACGGCACCGAGCTGGAGCTGCCGCCATCCCGGCTCAATAACTTCGAGCGCAATCAGCACGTCCATCGGCGCATGCAGTCGTCTCGCGATCTCCCGGGCAAGCCGGACTCCGCCGGTCGACATTACAAAGATTATCGGGTCGGAGAGATGGCGCTTGGCCAGTCGCCTGGCTAGTACCAGGCCCGATTGGCAGCGTTCGTCGTATGACATGTCCATATCCTCAATAAGGTCAAAGAACTCAGCGTAGCGAAATGGTGAGTGTGAATGGGCACTACTTTCGTCGCGCGAAGAAGGTGTCGCATCACGCCGCCCCGATCGCGACGACGAAATCCCGACCTTCCCAACGCCCCGGCCCGATCCAGAAAAAAGTGAACTTGATCGGCGCGGCTTGATCTGGTGGAATCGGGACATCGACAAATGCGCCGGCCACCGCGGTCGAGACGGAAACCGAGTCATGTACATCCTGCCACTCGTTATTGGTCCAGCGGAGCCGAAAGGCCTCACCGGCCAGGATGCGGAGCGTACCGCCGGACCGGACCGCGGGGACGCGGCGGTTGAACTTCCAGACTTCAAGCGACGGGTGGGCTCGAACGCCTTGATACCGGGCGAGCACCGCGGGGATCCGGTCGAAGACCGCGCCATCCCGTGCCGAGCGGAGCAGAGTGAGGTATTCGGCGTGAGCCCATGCGAGCGGCATGGCGGAGCCGGTCGGCTGACCGAGGTACATGTAGAAGGCTGGCCGGTCGATCTCATCCCAGATTTGCTCCGGGAGAAGTCCCGTCGTGCCCGCGAAGCCTTCCATGGCCCGGATGAACGGTCGTACATCCCGCCCGGCGGCCAGCTCGTAATGACCGCGCTCGCCGGTGAGCAGGGGCCAGGCCCGGCCTTTTCCCCATCCGTCATATGGAGCCCCGTTCTCCCGCTGGCCGTACCCATCGTGGTTGTAACGATGCCAGCAGGGCCCGAATGGCGTACTGCATTTCAGGACAGCGTCTACCACGCGCAGCGAGTCCTCTATCAACGCATCGTCCGCCTTACGGATACCATACCGCACGAGCTCCAGAAAGCCGGCGTCCACGACGTCCTTGGCCGGAAACTCGGACGGGGAGCTGGGGGGCTGGTTGCGCACCGTGAGCACGCCATGGTTCGGGTTCTCATCCGGCGCCGGGTTCCCCAGGTCCACCGGATGGATACGGATAAAATGCCGAGGAATACCGGGGACCAGCGATCCTTCCGTGGTAACGGTCCACGAGTCCACGTGACTCTCCAGATAGTCCGCGTAATCCTGAATGAACTGCGCGGTAACCGGATCGTGGCGTTCCCTGGCAAAACTGGCCGCACAGGTCAATGCTGCAATGTGTGCGGCGAGGGTGGACGGGGAATAGCCGCTGTTCTCTTCCCAGCGTTCCTGCGGCGTGGCGGGGCCTTCCCGGATGAGATACCCTGCCGCGCGCAGGACCATCGGGTAGGGATCGAAGTCCCGGAGCGCCTGGGCCTCTCGCAGCCGCCAGGCCAGGAGGATCGGGAATGCCACCTCATCGAGCTGGATGCCCTCCGAGTAGGGATCCCCGTTCACCCAGAAATTCTGGTAGAACCCGCCGTCGGGCCGCTGCGAGCAGGCCAGGTAAATCAGCGCCCGCAGCGGCTGCTCGGTATTCCCGAGGGCCAGGAGACCGGTGGCGCTGTGCACCATGTCGCGGGTCCACACCAGATGATATCCACCCAGGCTCTCATCCCCTTTCACCTCGCCCCACGGAATGGAAAGCGATGCAATCATTGCCCCGGGATAGACCTTGTCCTCGTGCGCCAGCAGCAGGCTGTGGCTCACCCGGGACAGGCGGCCGCCGTCACCGGACTGATCCGCGAGCAGATCCGTCCCACGGCACGCGCGGGTCCACTGCTCCAGAAAGCGCTGTTTGTGGCCGGCGAAGGAAAAGCTGAGTGACTGGGAAAGTGTGGTCAGTGCCTGGTGCAGCGTGTCACCGAACGCGAGTCCAAGGACGAACTCGGAGCCCTGACCGAGATCCAGCTCGCCGGTAAGCGCGATATTGCCGTCCTCCGCAGCGTCGAACTCCCAGTCGAGCTGGTAGTTGCCGGCCAGGTCGGTCCATCCGTCCGAGCGACCCACGTAGCCGCACGAGCGGCGGGAGAATGGGATGGTCGCCCCAAGCGCGAGCCAGGTTGCGCCCTTGTGAGCGACCAGGGTCTCCCGGTCCGCCTGGACCGCAACGTGCCCGCTGTTTCCCCAACCGCCGCCCTCGAGGTGCGGAGCGAGGAGCACGAAGAGCTTCAGCTTCCCCTGGACCTCCGGGCTCGCCTCCAGGCGGGTGTGGATCAGCACGCATGGTTGATGGGGATCCGCAATGATCTGCTTATGGATACGATAACGTCCGCCGGGATCTGCGTTCGTCATCTGCACTCCCAACGAATGTTCCCCCAGGTACTCCCGGGTGCACTGGAGATGCCGTTCATCATGAACGAACGACGTGCCGTCCGTCACGAGATACTGGAGATCCCGGATCTGGGGGCGATCCACGGAGGGGTAGTACACCTCGTTCAGAATCCCGCGGGAGATCGTGAACCACGTGAGGCTCGAGGCGGAGTAGGCGGTGCCGACGGCCTCCTTGGAACTGCGGGTCCAGCGGGGCGGGATGCCGGGATGGCCAAATGCCGGTCGTTCGTTGCGGAGAGTGGCCATCTGCATCACCCGGCCACGACGCGCGCGGTCGCCGAGACCGCCGTGCGGACCATCTGATTAGCATAGCCCCACTCATTGTCGTACCAGCTCAGGATCTTGACCAGGTCTCCGTCGACGACCCTGGTCAGTTCGAGGTCGACGATGGAGGCGCGGGGATCGGCGATGATGTCCGACGATACCAGCGGGTCGCGCGACACGCCGAGCACACCGGCGTAGCGCTCAGATTCCGCTTCCTCGGTGAAGACCCGGTTCACTTCGTCCACGCTGGTGTTGCGCGAGGTGACGAACGTGATGTCCGCAATCGATCCGGCCGGCACCGGCGCCCGAATCGCAATCCCGTCGAACCGGCCGGTGTACTGGGGCAGCGCGCGAGTCGTCGCGACCGCCGCTCCGGTCGTCGCCGGTACCAGGTTTGCCGCCGCCGCCCGACCGCGCCGGAGGTGGGTGCTCGTGCTCGAACCATCAACGATCGATTGGGAGGACGTGTAGGCATGCACCGTCGTCATGATCGCCTTGACGAATCCGATGCGGCGGCCGATGATCTCGACGATCGGGGTGATACAGTTCGTCGTACAGCTCGCGCAGGAGATCATGGCGGTACCGCCGCCAGGCAGGTTCGCGCCGTGGACGACGGTGTCGACCTCGCCATCTTTGGAGGGTGCCGACAAGAGGACCAGGCGAGCGCCGGCACGGAGGTGCTTCTCGAGTTCCGGCCGGCGGGTGAGCGCTCCGGTGCACTCAAAAACCAGATCGATCCCCAGCTCCTTCCAGGGGAGATCCACGGGATCGCGACTCCGCAGGGTCCGCAGCACCCGGCCGGCGACGACCAGGTTCCCTGCCTCGATCGCCACCGGTTTCGAGTACCGCCCGTAGACCGTGTCAAACCGGAGCAGGTAGGCCAGATTCTCCGGATCGGCCAGGTCGTTGACCGCGACCAGCTTGAACGACGGCTCCTCCAGCACCAGCTTCAAGACTGCACGGCCGATGCGCCCCAGGCCGTTGATGGCGACGGTGGTGCTCATGCGATTCCCTCGCGGTTGGCGGGCTGGTCGGCCTGGTGGCCTGCAATCGTATCCAGCGCCAGGACCGAGTGCGCGACGGAACCGCCGGCCCGCATCTCCGCCGCGACCCACACGGCTTCCATGATCTGCTCGGCGGTCGCCCCCTGGCGCAGTGCTCCAAGGGTGTGGCTGCGGATGCAGTAGGGGCACTGGGTGACATGCGCGACCGCGACCGCGATCAATTGTTTCGTCGCAGCGGGAAGCGCCCCGCTGGCGAACACGCTCTGGCTGAAGGCTCGAAAGGCCTCCGCTGGTCCGGGGGCCAGACGGTGTCGCTCCGCAGCAAACGATTGCGTCGGTTGCGGATAGAGCTGATCGGGTGCGGGCATTGACGATCCTTGATGTCGTGGCGCCTCTTACAGAGGCTGGGTCAGGAGGCTATAGTTACGACCTCGCGGAGGACGCGGCAATAAAGCATTTGTACCGCTCAGCACGACATGCGTCCCGTATGACGATGAGAGAGAAAACGAGGAAGCGTGCTCGAAAGTGAACTGTTCACGCTGTTGGAGCAGACGGCGGACGCCGCATACGTGGTGAGCGCGAATGGCGAGATCTGCGCGTGGAACGCAGCCGCTGAGCAGTTATTCGGCTACCCGGCGAGCGCCGTGCTCGGCCATAACATCGACGACGTCTTCGAGGCCCGGGATGCCCTGGGCACTCATGCGCTCGCGGAGGGCCTTGAATCCGCGGTCCGTCACTGGGACGGAACGGCCGGCGGCATCGCGAATTTCGACCTGGAGGTACGCAGCCGGTCGGGCAGCCGGATCTGGGTGAACATGTCGACGATTGTTTTCGACAATCGGCGCACGGGTCGCCGGCTCTTCGTCCGGCTGGCGCGCGATATCACCCAGCGCCGCCGCAAGGAGGAGCTGCTCAATCGCATGCTGAACGTGGCCCGGGAACTCGTCGCGCTCAGCGAGGACGCGGGCGATCACACGCCGGTCGAACCCCTTTCGGAGCAAGAGCGCAAGATCCTCACCCTCTTCGCCGCCGGGAAGAACCCCGCTGCCATCACCCGGGGGTTGAGCATTTCCCCTCAGACCCTGCGGAACCACCTGCACCACATCAATCGCAAACTGCGCACCCACAACCGGCTCGAGGCGGTGACCCACGCGCAGCGGCGCGGGCTCCTCGGTTAGCGTTCCTCCCACTCAACCCCGGTTCCATCAGTCGAAGCCCGTCATCCACCCAGCCTGCATGCTCGTTTCCATGATGCGTCCTCCTCCTGGTTTTACGCTGGCAGGGGCGTCGCCCGATGTCGGGGCGCTCCCTGCTGGCCGAGCAGATGCGTCAACTCGGCGACGGGAATGTGATCGAGATTGCGCACCGCGGACTCGATCTCGATGAGCATGCTCTCGGCAAAGTGCGGCTCCGCCACCGCGGTGAACTTCGCCACCGCCTCCTCCCAGGTTGCCGGCCTGGTGTGGAATCCCGGGTAATCGAGCAGCTCGCACGTGAGTATGCGCCGATCGGTCAGCGTCACCGTCACCCGGGAGGGCATGTGGTCGGGAAAGCGGGCTGAATATTCGTTAAGCGGGCGCACAACGACCCGGGAAAGAAGCGTCTGTACGTCTTTGCGCCGCAGGCGCTGCGGCGTAAACTGTTCCGGCATCACGGTGTGGTCGAGGAGCGCGACCGCGATCAGGTATGGGAGACTGTGGTCGGCGTCCTCCTTGGTGAACACCAGGGTCTTGTCGCCCTCTTCTCCCCCACCGATGATGCGGTAGGCGACCTCAAAGACGTCGACGTCGACCCTTTCGATATCGCCAACGTCAAAGTCATATATGGTCCGGATTTCAAGCGCAGCCGCGATCGCCGTTTGGGAATGAATCTCCGCGTTGTATCGCTTGACAATCGTCCGTGCGACGCGATCCAGTCTCTCGTGGCTCCAGTCGATCACGAAGTGGCCCGCGACCGCCTGCATGAAGCCCTTGTTCCCCTCGAAGACCTCTGACGGACCCGTGATACCCCGTCGCGCGAGCAGCGCGGCCTGGGTAGCGGCCGATGCGGCGAACGGAGCCGCCAGCCCTTTCCACTGTGACAGGGCGCCGGTCCGGGTCACTCGTAAGGCGTTGAGCGCGGTACCACTGATCGCGATGGCGTGTGCGGTCTGCACCGGGTCAAGTGACAACGCGCGCGACACGCCGGCGGCAACGGAGTATGCCAGGTGTGTGGTATGGTCGAATCCGCGCTGGCGCACCGGCGCCGCGTCACTCAGCCGGCATTGGACCTGATAGGCCACGGCGAGGGCGGTGAGCAGCGTGGTACCATCGGCATTGGCCAACTCGGCGGCCGCCAGCACCGCACCAAGATTGTCCGAGGGGTGGCAGGTCTCTCCCGGTGCCAGGTAGCTGTCATTGAAATCAAGGTATCGGACCATCGCGCCGTTCAGGAGCGCGGCCCGGTCCGGGGCACTGCGACCACCACCGAGGAGGGTGCAGGGTCCATCGCAACTGAAATCGGTGACGAATCGCCGGACCCGATGAACCGGCGCCGTATTGAGGGCCCCCAGCGCGCAACCCAGCGCATCGAGGATCCGGACCTTCAACTGCTGCCGGGTGGCTTCAGACAGATCCTTTCCGCTCCTGCTGGCACTGAACTCCGCCAATTGGTCCACCATGGTCATACCACTCCTCCAAGTCCATCGGACGCTGGAAAAGGTGATCAATAGCGGTCGGACGTGGTATGGCCGTGATGTACCATCAACTACGACACCTGTACTAAAGACAGGCGTTCCCCCGGTGGGTAGACTCTGGCTGTCGCAGGTGGGCTGTTCATCCTCAAGGAGGGCCGCTATGACCACGTTGGTTGCTCCAGTCGCCACATTCCTGATGCTGCTCGCCGTCACCTGGCGGTCGCGCGACACCGGCGTGAGGGCGAATGCCTTCGCAAGGGTAAGGGCGCGCCGGGCGACCCGGCTGGTCGGCCGCGAGTGCAGCGGGCCCTGATATGCTCCGGCTGAAACGCGCCTACGAGGCCCCATCTCCCGCAGATGGCAGGCGCATTCTGGTCGATCGTCTCTGGCCGCGGGGGCTGACCCGAAAGAAGGCGGCGATCGATGCGTGGCTGAAGGATATCGCGCCCTCGAGCCCCCTGCGGAGCTGGTTCGGACACGACCCCGCCAAGTGGTCCGAGTTCAAGCGGCGTTACCGGCGGGAGTTACGGGAGCGGAGGGACCTGGTGAATGAGATTGCGAGGCCAGCCGCCCGGGGCCGGGTCACTCTTATATACGGCGCCCGTGACGAGGTGCACAACGATGCCGTGGTGCTTGCGGCCGTGATCCGCGCGTTGATGAAGCGCGCGACACCGAGAAGCCGTCGCACGCCCCGCTAGGAGGAGGAGTTAGGACCCATGGTGTACTCGATGGCTACTCACAACTTGGAGGATGTATGAAGTACCGCGCTCCGATCGTTTCCCTGCTCATCGCACTCGCCGGGCCCACGGCGCTGTTGGCGCAGAACAAGGCCCCCACCCCCGACCTCTCCGACCCGGAAGTCGCTCACGTCGCGGTCACGGCGAACCGCATCGACGTCGACCTCGCCACGTTCGCTCAGTCCCGAACCGCCAACCCCGAAGTCCGCCAGTTTGCGGCCACGATGATCACCGATCACTCGGCGGTCATTCAACAGGCCACCGCCCTCGCCCGCCGGCTTGGCGTCACCCCCAAGGACAACGCGGTAAGTCAGTCGCTTCTGGCCGGTGCCAGCGAGGCGAGAAAGAATCTTGAGTCGCTCCGCGGTGCTGCGTTCGATCGGGCCTATATGGATCGCGAGGTCGCCTACCATCAGGCGGTACTCGACGCGCTGGACGGATTGCTGATTCCGACCACCGAGAATGCGGAACTCAAGAAGCTGCTCACCGACGTACGGCCCGTTATCGCCACCCACCTGGACCACGCGAAGCAGCTCCGGAGTTCGCTCGGGGCGGCGCGGTGAATTGGGCTGACCGCGCGCCGCGACGGTTGCGGCACGCGGCGCTCCCCGCGATCGGCGTTCTGGGGCTTCTCGGTGCGGGCGTCCTGTGGCCCGGGGCAGTCTCCCCGAAACACCAACGCGTCGTGACGATCAGCGGTATGGCCTTCGACCCGGCAGCGCTGGAGGTGGAGCGCGGCGACACGGTCGTCTGGATCAACCGGGACATCGTCCCTCATACCGCCACCGATACGCTGCCCAACGGGTGGGACACGGGTACCCTGACCCAGGGTCAAACCGGCCGCTTCGTCCCCCGGCGACGCGGAGAAGTCAAGTATTTCTGCCGGTTTCATCCAACCATGCAGGGCAAGCTGATCATCAGGTGACCCAGCCTGGCCCGGATGCCGCACTGCAAGAGGCTGGGAAACCTTCGCCCAGACCGAGGATGGACCCGGTGGACTCCAATCCGCCGGGTCAGGGTTCTCTCTTCATGGCAGGGGGCAACACTTTGGGGATAGTTTTCGAGGCATGACGCTGACGGTGTGGACCATAGGACATTCAACCCGTTCCCTCTGTGATTTCCAGGCCATCCTGGAATCATATGGAATCGAAGCGATCGCGGATGTCCGGCGTTTTCCCGGATCCCGCCACCAACCGCAGTACTCCAGGCCCACGCTCGAAGCCGCCCTCGATACCGCCCGGATCCACTACATCCACCTGCCCGCGCTGGGAGGCCGGCGCCCGCCCGTCTCCGGAGGGCCGGCCACTGCCTGGCGGCACCCGGCCTTTCAGGGTTACGCCGAGCATCTCGCCAGCGAGGAGTTCGCGTCGGGCCTCTTCGATCTACTGATGCTCGCATGGGGTCTCCGGACCGCGATCATGTGCGCGGAAGTGCTCTGGTGGCGCTGCCACCGCCGGATGATTGCCGATGTCCTGGTGTCCCTTGGCGTGCGAGTCATCCACATCCTGGATGCGCGGACCGCTCGCGCACATCAACTGAGGGCGCCTGCGCGTATGGTCCGCGGATTGCTGACCTACGCGCCGGTGCGTCGCGCCCGCTGAGCACGCCTCGCCAATCATGTCCTGTCTTGGAATCGTTCCCCTGCTCCACCAGGGTCATGCCCTTCCACAGCGGCGTCGCGCGGTATGACCCGCCAGTACCATCGGCGACGACGGGTGTACCAGCGACAATCCTCCCCACAGTCGGTAGACTCTACGTGTGGGCCACGCGCCGGAAAGCGCACCGCCGAGAGGAGCAACCACGATGACGACTCGAGTGCAGGCCGGGCGAGGAGCCCGAACGAAGGATCGCCCAGCGGTCGGGGCGCTAGGGGCGCTTCTGGCTCTGGGCCAGAGCGTGTGGCTCGACGATCTTCGGCGGGGGATGATTGGTTCCGGTGAGCTGGCGGCACTGGTGGCGGCTGGTCTCCGCGGCATGACCTCCAATCCGGCCACTTTTGAACAGGCAATCGCGGGGACCACCGATTACGACCAGGTGCTCGCCGAGCTGGCCACGTCGCCGAGGACCGATCGAGAGGTGTTCGAGGCCCTGGCCATCCAGGACGTACAGGCGGCGGCGGACGTCCTGCGGCCGGTCTACGACGAGACGGATGGCGCCGACGGCTTTGTGTCGATCGAGGTATCACCCGAACTGGCCCGGGCAACCGACCGGTCGGTGGCCGAGGCGCGCAGGTTGTGGCGGGCTGCCGATCGTCCGAACCTGATGGTCAAGATTCCCGGCACCAGGGAGGGGTGGCCCGCCATCGAGCGCTGCCTGCGCGAGGGAATCAACATCAACATCACGCTTCTCTTCTCGCTGGAACACTACCACGCCGTCGCCGAGGCGTACCTGCGCGCGCTCGAAGCACGGGTGGCGGAAGGCCGGCCGATCGATCGCGTGGCGTCGGTCGCTTCGCTTTTCGTGAGCCGGGTCGACACGGAAGTGGACCAGCGCATCGATACCCAGGGGAGCGCGCTTGCGGACCTGCAGGGCCTCGCCGGCATTGCGAATGCACGACTGGTCTATACGGCCTTCCTCGAGATCACGAGGAGCGAACGCTGGCGGGCCCTCGAAGCATTGGGCGCGAAGGTCCAGCGCCCGCTCTGGGCGAGCACCGGTACCAAGAACCCGGCGTACTCCGACGTGCGGTACATCGAGTCGTTGATCGGGCCGGATACCGTCACCACCATTCCACCCGACACCCTGCGGCGGTTTGAAGATCATGGCATCGTCGCACCAACCCTGCCCGGCGACATGGACCTCGCTCGGCGGACGCTATCCGCGCTCGAGTCGGGTGGTATCGACTTCACCGACGTCAGCCGCACGCTCGAGGCCGAAGGGATCGACAAGTTCGCCCGGGCGCTCGACAAGGTACTCGGCGTCATCCGGGAGAGGCGGAAGTGAGCGGAGGAACCATCAGGAAGAGATCCCGCTTTTCGATGCGCGCTCCAGGCCGCTTTGTCCCGGTCCATTGGCTCCTGGCCAGCCTCCTGGTCATCCCGGTCGATTATTTTACCGGGCCCTATCTCGATTCGATGGTATTACTGTACCCCATTCCCGCGGCCATGGCCGCGTGGAGTGCGGCGCCCCGGTGGAGCATCGCACTCGCCGTCGCGCTCCCGCCCGTGCGCATGCTCATCTTCCGCTACTGGGGCTGGCCCGCACCCACGTTCGAGGCGGTGCTCGATACAGCTGTCATCATGCTGATCTGCAGTGCCATCGCGTGCCTCGTGCTGCACCTTCGCCGGCAGGCCCGGGCCCTCCGCGTACTGGAGGGCATCCTCCCCATATGTTCGTTCTGCAAGAGGATTCGGGACGGCGAATCGTGGGAGTCACTCGAAGGTTTCATCAGCAACCACTCCGAGGCGATGTTCTCCCACACGTTTTGTACCGAATGCGGGAAGAAGCATTATGGGGCGTGGATCTCCTCATCGCAGGATCTTCAGGCAGATCGGTCGAAGTCACCCACCGGAAATCGCTAGGGAAAGATCCCCAGCTCCATGTAGCTCCGCGCGATCTTCTCGATCGCCAGCGCCAGCGCGGCGGTCCGAAGATCCGGGATCTCCGGGTTGTTGGTATGCACCTCCCGGATCTGCTGAAAGGCGGTGCTCATCGTTTCCTCGAGTCCGGAGTTGACGAGGTCTTCCTCATCCGCGCCCCGGATGAGAACGGCGCGTTCCTGCTCGGAAAGCCCTTTGCCTGTCGCACTCTCGATCGCGTGGACCATCTTCCGCGCGCTCACCTCGTCGAAGCGCTTGGCCATCCGGCCGAAGCGGACATGGGAGAGATTCTTCAGCCACTCGAAATAGGACACCGTCACCCCGCCGGCGTTCAAATACATGTCGGGGATGACCAGGATTCCACGGGAACGCAGAATCGCTTCGGCATCGGCCGTGGTCGGCCCGTTGGCTGCCTCCGCCACGCAGCGGGCCTGCACCTGCCCGGCATTCGCTCGGGTGATCACATTTTCGAGGGCGGCCGGCACCAGTACGTCGCATTCGAGTTCCAGGGCCGCGGCGCTCGACGGCAGGTCCCGGGCGCCAGGAAATCCGGTGATCCGTCCGGCGTCCTTGCGGTGCCGTACGACCGCATCGAGGTCGAGCCCGTCCGGGTTCGCGATGGCGCCCTCGTATTCCGCGAGGCCGACCAGCACGGCCCCGCCCTCCTGCAGAAACCTGGCGGCGGCGTAGCCCACGTTACCCAGTCCCTGGACCACGACCCGCTTACCGGCCAGGCCCGGTGTCAGGCCGTGGCGGCGGACCAGATCGGGATCCGCCAGCGCTTCCCGGATTCCATAGAAGACCCCGCGCCCGGTCGCCTCGCTGCGACCCCGGATTCCTCCCTGGCTGACGGGCTTGCCGGTGACGCACCCGATCGCATCGATCTCCCCCGGGTGGAACTGGACGTAGGTGTCCGCGATCCACGCCATCTCCCTCGCGCTACTCCCGTAGTCCGGCGCCGGCACATCCACGCCGGGGCCGATGAAATTCTTCCGTATGAGCTCCACGGCGTACCGGCGGGTGATCCGCTCGAGCTGCTCCACGCTCGTCTTACGGGGATCCACCCGGATCGCGCCCTTCGCGCCCCCGAACGGGACGTCCACGATGGCACACTTGTAGGTCATCAGGGCCGCGAGCGCCTGCACCTCCTCCGCATCGACCTCCGGCGCGTACCGGATGCCGCCCTTGACCGGGAGCTTGTGGTGGCTGTGCTCGGCGCGCCAGGCCTCGATGACTTCATAGCCGCCCCCTTCTTTCCGGACCGGGAAGTGAAAGCGGTACACGCTATTGCAGGTCCTGATCTGCTCGAGCAGGCCAGCCGGATAGCTTCCGTAGGCGGCGGCCGCATCAAAATTCCGATTGACGGTCTCGAGGAGACTACCGGGAGTGATCGTCATCGTCCTCTTCATCCATTCACAGGTGAACGCGGGCCCGGCCCTGCCTCAGTCGGCGCCACCTCGGGTGCTGCTGTTTCGCTGCTCCTCTCGCCCGATTCCTCCCGGGCCTCTCTCAGGCGCAATGCGAGAGATCCAAACACCGGCGGATCGCTGGCCGGAAATGACTCCGCACCCATTTCATCCATCCTCAGCTCGATCCTCCGCTCTACCTGAGCCATCATTGCTCGATCACAGGCCGGGGTCCCGTGGGCACCCGCCTTGTCGTGGACCATGGTCATGGTTTCACCCCTTTGCAGTTTATCTCTACTCTCCCCCAACCTGCGCCAACCGCAAACCTACGGGCCGCACGGCTGGTCCGCGAAGGAGGGTGGCCCGAGATCATGTCAAACTAGGCACATCTGTCCCACGGCAACATCCTTTGAACGTCCAGGGTCCTGCGAAGACTCCTCCAGGTAAATCGGACGAGAGAGAAGGTGCCTGCTTCCCGCCTGGCGCGGTATGACCCTGGTGTACCATCACTTGCTACATCTGTACTAACGACACGGATGACCCCGGCAGGTAGACTCTGACGGTCCTGATCGTGCGCTTCATCCTCGGGGAGGAAGGTAATGAGCATCACCCACATATTCTTTGATGTCGGCGGTGTTCTCGGCACCCCCGGATGGAATACCCGGCAGCGGGCTCTCACCGTCGCGCGGTTCGGACTCGATGTGCCAGTATTCGAACAACGGCATCAGGACGTCGCGCGAGCTCTGGAGGAAGGGCGCCTGGCCTTCGACGAATACCTCGATCATACCGTGTTCAATGCGCCGCGCCCGTTTTCCCGTGACGAATTCCGGGCGTCGGTCCACGCGCTGAGCCGGCCCTTCCCCGAGACCATCGCTCTCGCACGCCGGCTGGCGGACACCGGACGGTATCGCCTCATGACGCTCAATAACGAATCGGCCGAGCTCAACGTCTACCGGATTTGGTATTTCGGGCTGAGCGACATCTTCTCGGCATTCTTCAGCTCCTGCTGGCTGGGGGTCGCGAAGCCTTCGCGACGCATCTACCAGCTGGCCTTGAGTCTCTCCCAGGCGGAACCCGGCCAGACGCTGTTTATCGACGACCGCGCGGAGAATCTGCCGCCGGCACGGGCACTCGGCATCCGGGCACTCCGGTTCGTGAACCTCGGCCAGCTCAGCGCCGACCTGGCGGTCCTGGGCGTCACCCCCGGGAAAATGGGAACGACCGTCGACGGCAGCCCTCGTGAGACACTCTTGACTTCAGGCGGAATCAGTCTAGAATGCGCACAGGGAGTCGCGTCCCGATGACGTATTTGGCTGATTCGGCGGGGGTGAGCCGACGCGGACCAAACGTGGCCGATCAGGCCGCTAATGTCATCGAGGCGCGATTTTGTTTTATACCGGTAAATCGAATCAGGAGGGAACCGAATGAAACTCGCAGGTCTCAACAGCGCAGCGCGGTCCGCGCGGAGCGCGACCTCCGGGCGAGGCCGGTGCAGCCTGCTGCACGTGCCTGCGCTGGCTGAGACCTGGCGTGCCCGCGATGCTCGCCTCACCCTCCCCCTCGGCGTCCATCGGACTCGGGTGTCCGAAATGCGCCGGCATGGAGCGTCCACGAGTCTGGCCCCGACGCGGGGCCGCTCCTGGGCGCTCGGGCACATCAAAGAGCGCAGCGGAGGGATCTGGGAATCTCGATCAGCGGGATAATCCAGCCCTGATACCGGCGATAACGATATCGCCCCACCCCGCGCTCCCGGCGAGGTGGGGCATTTTCTTTTTCGGCATGATGCCAGGAGGCTCGTAATGGTAATTCAACGAGAACATGGGTCAGCGCGGTACCAGCTGATTGAAGGTGATCGTAACATCGGGTTCATCGACGGGACGGTAATCGTATTCCATGGCTTCACCAGTCCGAGCGACGCGAGTCGGGCGGCGTGGGAGGCCTATCGCGCGCTGGAACTCAAGCGCACGGGAAGGAAGCCGTTCTCCTACGGGCAGGAAATAGGGCTGAGCCTCGAGTTGGGGAAGGAGCAGTATGTCACTCTGGCCGGAACCGGGATGATCGCCCGGCTGCTTCCTCCGCCCGACCCCGTAACGCCATTTGATGAGTGGGGATTTGAAATGGACATGGCGGTGAATGCCGAAGCAGGAAAGTCGTCGGCGCTCAATGAGATCTTCGTGACCGCTACCGCCCGGGTAATGTGGCGCGGTATTCGAGGCAGCGGCATCTATCGTCGGATGCGACAGTTCGATGTCCCCTCCGCCGGCAGTGTGCTGCTCCGGGCGGGTCAATAACCCCCGCGGGCTTCGGTTTTTCACCCGCAGCTACCACGAGGAGAACACGATGTCGACACCAGTTGCCTATACCACCAACCCCCTGCCGCCCCCGCATCTCTCTCGGCGGCAGGTGGACCAGCTCAAGAAGCAGCTGGAAGGAGAATTGCGCTGGCTGACCGGCGCCGAGGCGCTGGGGTGGCTCAGTCTTCCCAGCGAAACCGTCGCTACCCGCGCCCAGGGCGGCGAGCGCATGTACCATCGGTTAAGCCAGATCCTGGACGCATTGGACCGGATCAAGACGGGCAGCTACGGAACCTGTAGCGGTTGCCGGCAGGCGATCCCGTTCGAGCGCCTGGACGTCATCCCGGAAACCCCGACCTGCATTGAGTGTGGGAGGAACTGATCATGTCATGCGAGCGGATGCTCGTCGGCGTTGATTTTCGCCAGCCATCTCTGGCGGCAGCGAAATGGGCGGTGGCCAACTTTGGCAACACCGCGGCCATCGAGCTGGTGCACGTGTACCCGAGGGCCAGGATACCGGGATTTCTGCGTCCGGTTGTTCCGCCACTGGACGAGTTCCTCGGCATTTCCGTCGCCGGCCGGCTCTCGGGACTTCGCGCCTTTGCCGACACGCTGGACACCGACAAGGTCACCACCCATGTCCGGGTCGGAGATCCGGTGTCCCAGCTCTCGGAGCGTGCCCGGGCGTCTTCGGCAAGTTTCATGGTGCTGGGACGGACCCAGGAATCCGGCGCGCGGGGTCGTACGCTCGACCGGCTGATTCGGGGTGTGAACCTGCCCGTGGTAGTGATTGGTAAGGATGCCGGTCACGCCCCCCGGCAGATCCTCGTGGCGCTCGATGATGCCCCGGTCAGCGCGAAGTTGATACGGCGCGCCGCCATCCTTGAGGAACGCTTCGATGCCCGGCTGACCTTGATGCACGTCCTGGGCGACGGAGTGATTTCGGTTGGGGAGGCGCCTGCGGATCGCAGGGTCGAGACGCGATCGATCCAGCTTGAAGTCAATCTGAACCGGACCCATGCCTGGATGAAGGAGCTGTATCACAAGGCGACAGGGAAGCCATTTCGCGGCCGCACCACCGTGGCGATCGGCACGGCCGGCCCCGCGATCCTGCAACACCTCAGGTCCGCCGGAGCGAACATGGTGATGGTCGGGAGAACTGGCAGACACGCGGCCGGAGGCTTGGGTACGGTCACCAGGCTGTTGTTGCGCGCGGCCGGAATGCCGGTCACCGTTATCCCGGCGACGGCAGGGCCAGCGCCAGAGAAGCAACCTGAAGTCCCGCCGGAAGCGGCGACAGACCCCGCCGCCATTGTGTACGCGGAGGCGGAGGTCTTTGGTACTCTACCCTCAGTGAGAATGTGAGCCAGAATGTCGAATGAACCGAATCAATTGACCGGTCCCGATCTGGGCGCCGGCGTGGCCCTGAATTCTCTGATTGAAAGCAGGCCGCTGCTGGGACATGTGGCAGGCGAGCCCGTCATGCTGGTTCGCTGCGAGGGAAAGACCTACGCGGTGAGTGCCAGGTGCACCCACTACGGTGGTCCGCTCGACGAGGGATTGATTACCGGATGCATGGTACGCTGCCCCTGGCATCACGCAGCCTTTGATCTCCGGACCGGGGAAGCAGTGCGTGCCCCGGCACTGAACCGGCTTCCGACCTATCCCGTGTCCGTCCAGGGAGGGCAGATCGTGGTGGGCCGGAAGCAGGAAGAGGGACCGCTGGAGCCCGTAGCCGGAACTGACCCGCCCGTCGGGCCCCCGGCCTCGGTGGTGATCGTGGGGGCCGGCGCCGCCGGAAGCAGTGCCGCGGAAATGCTGCGCCGCTTGGGGTACCGGGGCTCGCTCATCATAGTGGATCCGGTGGAGTCCGAGCCGGTGGACCGCCCGAATCTTTCCAAGGATTACCTCGCCGGCACCGCCTCGGAGGATTGGATCCCGTTGCGCCCCCCGGGCTTTTATCCGGAACACGGCATCGAACGGATCCAGGGTGAGGTGGTCCAGGTGAACCCTGAGTCTCGCCTGGTCATGCTCGCCGGCGGAAGAGCGCTCCCCTATGAGCGTTTGCTGCTGGCGACCGGCTCGGCGCCCACCCGCCTCGACATCCCGGGCGCCGACCTGCCCCATGTGCGGGAACTGCGCACTCTGGACGACAGCCGGAAGATCTCGGCATTAGCGGCGGAGGCAACGAGTGTCGTCGTCATCGGATCGAGCTTCATTGGAATGGAAACCGCGGCGGCGCTGCGGACCCGGGGTCTCCGGATCCACGTGGTTTCCCACGACCGGATCCCCTTCTCGAAAACCCTGGGCCCCGAGCTCGGCCAGGTCATCCAGGCCAGGTTCCAGGCGAAAGGGGTGACGTTTCACCTGTCCAGGACGCCCACCGGCATTACTTCGACCCATGTCCACCTGGATGATGGCAGCACCATCCGGGCGGACCTGATCGTCGTGGGCATCGGCGTACGCCCCCGCGTGGTCCTGGCGGGAGGAGCCGGTTTGCAGATGGAGAATGGTATCGTGGTGAACGAATACCTGGAGACGAGCCGGCCGGGAATTTTTGCCGCCGGTGATATCGCCGCCTGGCCTGACCCGCACACTGGGCGCCGGATCCGGGTTGAGCACTGGGTAGTCGCCCAGCGCCAGGGGCAGACCGCCGCACGCAACATGCTGGGACAGCGCCAGGTATTTGATGCGATTCCGTTCTTCTGGACCCGGTTCCTGGGCATGGATCTGGGGATCAACTACACCGGTCATGCTCTCCAGGGAGATCGATCCATCACCCGGTTCGGACCCGGAGACCAGAGCGTGACATCATTCCAGGATGGCCAGCATGTCCATGCGGTCGCGACGATCATGAACGATACCGCTTCGCTCCTCGCCGAGGC
>JBDTTZ010000489.1:0-2480 GCA_040008015.1 Gemmatimonadota bacterium | reverse complement strand
CGCACCCACCATCGCGGTGGTGAATCCACGGTCGTTGAGCGCATCCATGAACGCATGGGCGCTTTCGAAGCGGTCGGCCGGCAGCTTCTCCAGCGCCTTCGACACCGCGGCCGCGACGTTGGGCGGCACCGCCTTCCGGAGCCTGGTGACCGGCTGCGCATCCTCGGTCACGATCTTCATGATGATCTGCTGGGCCGACGAGCCCACATGGGGCGGGCTGCCGGTCAACATTTCGTACAGCACGCTCGCCAGCGAGTACACGTCCGACCGAGCGGTGATTTCCTTCTCCGCCGTCGCCTGCTCCGGGCTCATATAGTGTGGGGTGCCCAGGGAGAGACCGGTCTCCGTCATCCGGCCGCCCGCCGCGGCACTCAGCGCCAGGGCGATCCCGAAGTCGGCCACCATCGGCCGGCCGTCGTGGAGCAGGATGTTCTCCGGCTTGATGTCGCGGTGAATCACCCCATGGCGATGCGCGTAGTCCAGCGCGTCGGCCACCTCGGTGGTGATCTTGACCGCCTCGTCGATGCCGAGCTGGGTCTCGCGGTCGAGTTTGCTGCGCAGGGTCTCGCCCTGGATGTAGGGCATGACGTAGTACAGGAATCCGCCCGCCGTGCCGGAATCGAACAGCGGCAGGATGTGGGGATGCTGCAGGGCCGCCGTGGTCTTGATCTCGACCACGAACCGCTCGGCGCCGAGCACGGCGGCCAGCTCCGGCTTCAGGACTTTGAGGGCGACCTGGCGGTCGTGCTTCAGGTCCTGGGCCAGGTAGACCGTGGCCATGCCCCCCTGCCCCAGCTCCCGCTCGATGCGGTAACGGTCGGCCAGGGCGGCCGCCAGGCGGGCAATCGCGTCGGCACTCAATGGTTCCTCCCGGTGCGCTGCCGGAGTTCCTGGATCCAGTTCACCACCATGACCAGCTGGCGGTTTTCCTCGACCGGCCGAATCATGATGAAGGTGCCGTCCGGCGTGACGTCGTAGTTCGGGTGATATGGGTCGGTGGCGAACGGGCCTTCGAAAAGCAGCTCGCGCGAGGTCACTGCCAGGGACGGCGAGGTGGCAATCGTGGCGGCCATGAGCCTGGCGCCGCTACGATAATAGAGCCGCTTCCCGTCCCGGGACCACAGTGGTTCTCCCCCACCTCCGACCGACACCGGGATCCGACCACCCCCACCGGAAAGGGTCCGCAGGTACACCTCTTCGCGGCCGGATTCATTGGACACGTAGGCCAGCCACCTGGAGTCCGGCGACACCCGGGGTTCCTTATCGTCGTTGATATTCGCGATCAGCGGCACCGGCTTCCGGTCCCCAGTGAGCGGCATCAACTTGATATCCCGATTGTTATCCGGAGTATCCACCCGATACACGATGGCCCGCCCATCCGGGGTGACGATGCCTTCCCGGATCGGGTTGGAATCCTGCACCACCAGCTCCGCGGCGGCGCTGCCGTCAGCCGGCTGCCACCACAGCGCATTTGCCGGAGCACGGGATGAGGTGTACATCACCCGGGCGCCATCGGGGGTCCATTCCGGCCGGTTGTTGTATCCCTCGCGGGTCAACCGCTCGGTAGTATGTTCGCGGAGATCGGAGATCCAGATGTCGACGCCGGCGGCTCCCTGGACTTCGACCACAAGGCGGCGTCCATCAGGTGAGAGCCTCGGATGGAGGTACACCTGGACCGAGTCGATCAGTACCTGGGTGGTTCCGTGGCTTACGCTGACCAGCTGGCTCGCGATTCCGCCCCGCTGGTAGATCAGCGAGCCGTTGGCCGACAACGCGACCGGCGCACTCCACGCGGAAGGTGGTACTGCGATACTGTCGGCAATCTGGATCGGGGCGCCGGCACGCAGCCGGCGCTCGTCGAAGGGCGCGGCCATGAGCGCGCCGTCGTTCCGCACGTAGAGCAGAAAGCCATCCACCAGGCCGACGGCCCGCGCACCCTGAAGGTCGGGAAACAGGGTCGGCTTTCCACCAGCCGTCGACATGACGGCCATTTTCAGATCCGAGTTGCTGGCGACCGTGCTGCTGTAGAAAATCAGCCGGCCGCCGGCAGCGACGCGCGGCGACAGTTGGAGCCGCTCGCCGCTCAGGCTGTCCAGCCGGGAGAATTGCACCGGTTCTCCACCGTCCGCCGACACCCGCCAGAGACCACGGCCCTCTGTGTAAGTGCCCTTGGCAAATACCAGCTCCTGGTTTGAGGTCCAGGTAATTCCGGCCCCGACGCTGCCGCCGTTGTCGATGGCACAGAGCGTCGTAAGTGAACTGCCATCAACCGCAATCTTCTTCAGCTTTCCGTCCCCGGACCGAAATGCGATCCAGCGGCCGTCAGGCGAGAACTCAGGATTGTAGGCCCCCTCGGTTCCCGCCAGGGCGCGGGAGTTCAGCTGATCGAGATTTCTGATGTAGAGCATCCAGTTGCTACCCGTCGGACCCGCGGCGAACACCATCCGGCGCGAATCCGGGGACAGCGCCAGCTGGGTGGC
>JBDTTZ010000488.1:0-3603 GCA_040008015.1 Gemmatimonadota bacterium | reverse complement strand
TCTCCAGCCACATGATGCGCACCGCGCTCGAGTATGCCCGGACCTTCGGCATTCCCGTCGCTGATCACTGCGAGGAGCCCACGCTGTCGGCCGGCGGGGTCATGCACGAGGGTATCATCTCCACCCGGCTGGGGCTCAAGGGGATTCCTGCGGCCGCCGAAGAGATCATGGTGGCGCGAGATATCATCCTGGCCGAGCTGACTGGCGGGCAGGTCCATCTCTGCCACATGTCCACCCGGGGCTCGGTGGAGCTGATCCGCCGCGCAAAGGAGAAAGGCCTCAAGGTCACGGCCGAGGCGACCCCGCATCACTTCTCGCTGACTCATGAGCGCTGTGAAGGGTATGACACCAACGCCAAGATGAACCCCCCGCTGCGGGAGGCGGCCGATCGGGAGGCGATCCGCCAGGCGCTGAAGGACGGGACGATCGACGTGATCTCCACCGATCACGCTCCCCACCACTACGATGCCAAGGAGCGGGAGTTCGACGACGCGCCCAACGGCATCATCGGCCTGGAGACCTCGCTCGGCCTGGCCATGACGGAGCTGGTCCACACCGGACTGCTGAGTTTGACCGAACTGATCACCCGGATGAGCACCGAGGCGGCCCGGATTTTCAACATCCCCGGGGGCAGCCTGCGCGCAGGCCAGCCCGCCGACGTCGTGGTCATCGATCCCAATCGGACCTGGGTGGTGGATCCCGCCCAGTCCTTCAGTAAGAGCCGGAACACGCCATTTGGGGGGACTCGGCTCAAAGGGAAAGTCATGATGACGATTGTGCGTGGGAGCGTGGTCTATCGGGACTAGATGACTCCCCTGGGCCAATCCCTCCCCTCCGATTCATGTCCCTCCCTCTGGTGTAACCCCGCATTCTATTTACATTTGGAGTGTTCCTCACCGCTCCTCATCTGAGAGGACTGCCCGCCCATGGCCAGGACCAGCTCAAAGCCCGGCGACCCGATTGACCGGCTGCTTTCGGAACGACAGCAGTACACGGTCTGGCTCGCCCGGCTCGATGCAACCTCGGACACCGCCCCTGAATCGGTGCGAACCAGGGTGCGCACCGACTACAAGGCCCGGCTCGACGCGGTCATCGAGCAGCTGCGGTCGCATGCCGATGGAATCGTCGAACAGCTCAACCGCTACCGCGATACCCGGGGCGAGCTCCAGACCCGGGAGGCGCAGGCCAAGGAGATCATGTCCGAGGCCGAGGTGCGCCATGCGGTGGGTGAGTACGGCGAGGCGAAGTGGCAGCAGCTTCGGGGGGAAGCGCAGCGGAACCTGGTCACTATTCGGGAAGAGCTGGCCGAGCTGGGTGAAGAGATCAGTGAGCTGGAAAAGGTCCAGTCCATGATCGCGACCCCGCCCGTCGTCGCCGAGATTCCGGCGCCGGCGCCGCTTCCACCGGCACCAGCCCCACCACCTCCGGCTGCCGCGCAGACTTCGGCGCCCCCGGGGCCCATTCCACCAGCCCCGGTGTCGGCGCCCGTGTCCGAACCGACTGCTCCCCGTCCCAGCGATGATTTCCCGGAGTTTTCCGCGGCGTTCAACGAGCTGGCGGGCAGCCCTGTACCTCCGCACTTGGCTCAACCGCAGCCGCCCAACAAGCCTCCGGAGCCTCCGGAGCCGGCGCGACCGCCCGGGCCGGGTCAGACCACTATCCGGCCGGCTCCGGGAACGGTGCGGCCGGTCAAGCCGAAGGAGGGCGGTCCCCAGGGTCCTGCGGGTCGAACCCTGTGGTTCCCCTCTGTCAAAGAAGATGAGGTCAACTCGGGCGTGGACGAGCTGGCCTTCCTCAAGTCGGTGAGCGAGGATGAACAAGGCGGTCCCTCGGCCCGCCGCGCGAGTGGGGGCAACCCGCGGCCGCCGGAAACCCTGGGCCCGCCCAGTGTTCATTCGCCGGTTCAGCCGCCGCTTACCACTGCCGCCCACACCCTGGAGCCTAGCGGGCCGCACGCTGAAATCTCGGGACGCCCCAGCATCCCCACCGCCCAGCGCACGCTCAAGTGCGGTGAGTGCGGAACGATGAACCGGCCGACAGAGTGGTATTGTGAGCGGTGTGGAGCGGAACTGGCGGATTTATAGGGGGCGGTAGTAGACGGTAGTAGACGGTAGTAGACGGTAGCGGGCGGAAAGAGCGAAGGGCGGGCTCCGATGATCGGAAGCTCGCCCTTTTCCATTACCGCCTTTTACCGTCTTCTACCGCCCATTACCGTCTACTTTTTCAGCAGTTTCGCTAGCCGACTCTTCTGCCGAGCGGCGGTGTTGCGGTGGATCAGGTGTTTGCGGCCGGCGCGATCGAGCAGCTTGGCGGCCTCATGATACGCCTTGGTCGCATCCTCTCCGGTGGCGGCGCGCACCCGCTTGACCGCGGTACGGAGCTGGCTTCTCTGCGCCCGGTTCTGCAGGGTGGCGTGTTTCGCCTGGCGCATGCGTTTCTTGGCGGACTTGATCCTGGGCACGGCAGCAACCTCGGTATAGGAGCGGGGGGTCCGAGAGTCCGGGGACCCCGGTTTCTGGCGAGCGGGAAGGATAGGGGGTGAGGGGCCATAGATCAAGTCACCCGAGGGATTTATGGAATTGAAGGAATTGAAGGAATTGAGGGGATTGAGGGGATTGAGGGGATTGTAGGGATGGTGGGGATATACGAGATTTAGGGGGTTGCATCCATCCTAATTTCCCTTCAATCCTGGATGCCCGGCTTCTGAACCTGACCACCGATTTCATCCTCGTCATTCCCGTCCTGCTCTTTTCGCTGGTGGCGCACGAGTACGCCCACGCGCGAGTGGCGCTGAGCCAGGGGGATGACACGGCGTTTCTGCTGGGCCGGGTGACCCTGAACCCGGTGAAGCACATTGACCCGTGGATGACGCTCCTGGTCCCCGCGTTGCTCTGGATTCAATCGAGTGGCAAATTCACCTTTGGCGCGGCGAAACCGGTGCCGGTCGACCCGTCGAAGTTCCGGCACTACGTCCGCGGTGACCTCCTGGTCTCGCTCGCGGGAGTAACGACCAACCTGCTCATCAGTGTTGGGTGCGCCGTCGTCTTCCTGGCCCTGAGCTATGTGGGCCGGACGGCGCCGGGAAGCGAAGGAGCGGTCGGCGTTCTCCAGCGGATGATGATGTGGGGCATCTGGTGGAACCTGATCCTGTGCTTCTTTAACCTGCTTCCGATTCCGCCGCTGGATGGCTCCAAGGTGTTCTATCACCTTCTTCCGCCGGCCGTCGGCGCCAGGTACAAGAGCCTGGACAAGTTCGGATTCCTTCTGCTGATCGCTCTCATGCTGTTTGGAGGGTCGGCCATCTCATACCTCCTCACCCCGGCGCGCTACGGAATGAGACTTTTTCTCAGGGTGCTGAGCCCCTACGGAGTGGGTGGTGGATGGAACATTTTCCTGTGAACCAGGGGGGCTCTCCCACCACCGCGCTCGGCGGCGAGCCGGGGTTCGTCGTCCAGTTCGACGCCTACTCCGGCCCGCTCGACCTGCTCATGCACCTGCTGCGCGAGGAGCAGATCGATATCGCCGACATCCCGATCGCCCGGATCGCTGACCAGTTCCTGGGCGCGATCCACCAGCTCGGGCTCAACCAGGCGGCGGATTATC
>JBDTTZ010000487.1:0-1832 GCA_040008015.1 Gemmatimonadota bacterium | reverse complement strand
GGTGTACGAGATCGCGGTGCGTCCCCGTGATTTTCACAGCCCGCTGGTGGTGGGCACCGTGTACCTCGAGGTGGCCTCGGCGGCCCTGGTGCGGTTCCGCTTCAGCTTTACCCCTCCGGCCTACCTCGATAACCAGCTGGAAGACATCAGTATCGTGCTGGAGAACTCGCTCTGGGAGGGCCGCTACTGGCTTCCCTTCCGGCAGGAGGTGGAGATCCGGCGCCGCACCACCTGGCTCGACTTCCCGGCCCGGGGCATCATCCGGGGCCGCTGGGAAATCGGCGGCTACGAGTTCAACCAGGAGATCCCCGCCCAGTTCTTCGTGGGGCCGGCCATCGCGGGCCTCCGGTCGGTGCGGAACGGGGACACCACGCGCTTCACCACCTCGCTCGATTCGGCGGTCGCCGCAGTCGCCGAGCCGCTCAACCACCAGGACATGGAAGCGTTGCGGGTGGAGGTCGAGCGAATCGCGGGAACCCGGGCGCTGGGTGGGCTCGCGTCCCGCCGGCTCGCCGCTCGAAGCCTGAGCGACGTGATCAAGGTGAACCGAGTCCAGGGGCTGACCCTGGGTTTCGGCGCGACACTGGGCTCGTCGGAGAGCCGGCTCCAGGTCCAGCCGTATGTGGCGTATGGAACCAGCGACCAGCGAGTGCTGGGAAGCCTGGCGCTCTCACTCAACAGCGGATCGGCCAGGCTCTCCCTGGAAGGCTACCGGAGAATCCGGGATCTCAGCGACCTCCCTGTCATTACTCCGGTCTTCAATTCGTTCTCGTCCCAGGAATTCGGCAAGGATTACGGCGACTACGTGCTGCTGGAAGGCGGCGCCCTCGCGTTTCGCTACCGCGCCTCGAGCCGCTCCACCCTGGGACTCGACCTGTACTACGAGCAGCCGACGTCGCTCGCCACGACGGCGGATCCCGCCTCCGGACATTACCGGCCCAATCCGCCGCTGGGAGGTGGTGAATTCCCCGGGGTCCGGCTCCGCGCCGAGCAGGCGAGCGGCGGTTTCGGATTGGATCACGACCTCTACGGCAGCGTGAGCGTCGAGGTGGCCGTTGGCGAATTCGGGTACACGCGAGTGACACTGGAGCCCCACTGGCTGACCCAATTCATCGGGCACGAGTTCGCGCTTTCGGGGTACTTCGGCTGGGGCAGCGACCCGCTGCCGGCGTATCGCGGTTTTGTCCTCGGAGGCCGCAATACCCTTCCGGGTGAGCCGTTCCGGGCCTTTGGCGGCAAGGCGGTCGCGCTGGCTCGCGCCGAATGGCGGTTCCTCGCGCCCTTTCCCGCGATTCCCCTGGGGAGTTATGCCAGCACCGGCCGGAACATCGTGGTAGCCCCTTTCGTCGCTGCGGGGTGGACCGATCGCTCTCTTGGGGGGGGTACGCCGTGGCAGCGTACCGGTGATATCCGGCCGGTGGCCGGGGTGGCCCTGGAGTGGTTCTTCCGGCTGATCCGTCTCGAAGCAGGAATCGGATTGCACCATGGCGACATCGGGGTCACCCTGGAGGTCCAGCGGGACTGGTGGGGCATCCTTTAGGGTCTATCTTTCAAGGAGTTACCATTCCATTGCGAGGGAGTCGGATGCGCGGTCATGCAGTTTACTGACGAGTGGCTGGTCCCGACCGCTGAAACCCTGGTGTCGAGCGATGTGCTCAAGGCACTTCGCGAGGCCGAAGGCGCGCCCGCGTCGTTGTGGGAGACGCTGGTCCAGAAGAAACTGACCACCGACGACCTGATCGTGCACGCCGCCTCGGAGCGGTTCCGGCTTCCCAAGGCCGACTTCTCCCGCCTGGACTTCAAGGTCCGGGAAGCGGTGCCCGAGTCGCTGG
>JBDTTZ010000486.1:0-4181 GCA_040008015.1 Gemmatimonadota bacterium | reverse complement strand
TGAAAGGTCACCCATTGCTTCACGTGGACGCCGAGGCTGGCAATCTTGCGGCCCCGGGTCCACACGCCGGTGAGTCCCGCCCGACGTTCAGCCGGGATGCCCAGCTCGGCCAGCGCCTCGATGAGGACGGCTTCCAGGGTCCGCAGGTACCAGTGGAGGTCGGGCTTGTGGGCCTGGAGATCGATAATCGGATAGCCGACCAGCTGACCCGGGCCATGATACGTCACATCGCCGCCGCGCTCGACCTCGAAGACATCGAGTCCCCGCCGCCGCAATTCCACCGGCTCCAGCGGCAGGCTGCTGCTCCGGGTGCCGCGTCCCAGGGTGATCACCGGTTCGTGTTCCACGAGCAGCAGCAGGTCCTCGGTCACCTCGCCCGCTACCCGGCGACGGCAGAGGTCGCGCTGGAGCTCCAGGACCTCGCCGTACGGTCGCCGCCCCAGGTCTACCACCTGCAACGGGGCGGTCATCCGATCGCCCGCGCCCGCCGCACCGAGCGGAACAGGAGCAGCGCACCGAGCAGTGTGGCCAGGAACAACCCGGCCAGGCCAGGCACGCCGAGCGCCTCGTTGAGGGGAACGCTGAGGAGGGAAAGGAGAAACGCGGCGAACCCGCTGACCATCGCCAGGCCGAAGCGGCGATAGGCGTATCCGATGGGCGCCAGGAGGTAATAGGCGAGAACGACCGGCGCGAAAAGCGTCACCAGGGAACCGATCAGCAGTACGGTCGCCGCGGGCTGATTCACGTCGGGGATAGCGGTGGCATTCGGCGGGAGCTCACGGACCAGCCAGCGATTGAGCAGGATGGCGCCGGTCATCAGGGTGGTGCCGGTGAGAATACAGAAGCTGACCGTGGAGACGGCCAGCGGCACGTAGTCTTTTGGGACGGCGCCATCTTCAATCTTCAATCTTCAATCCTCAATGCGGGCACACGCGGTGCGCCCCTACCTATATGTGTATGACCCGGCCCATCGAATCCAGGCATGCTTCCGCCACCGCCTCCGACAGCGTTGGGTGAGCGTGGATCGCGAGATCCACTTCCTCGACGGTGTATTCGTTCTCCCGCGCGACCGTCAGCTCGTGGATGATCTCCGAGGCATGGCTGCCCACGATGTGGGCGCCCAGGATCTCTCCGTACTTCTTGTCCCGGATGATCTTGACGAAGCCTTCGGTCTCGCCGGCGGTGCGGGCCCGGCCGTTGGCCGAGAAGGGGAAGCGCCCCACCTGGTAGTCCAGCTTCTTCTCCCTGGCCTGGTCCTCGGTCATTCCGATGCTGGCGACCTCGGGATGGCAGTAGGTGACGCTGGGGACATTGTCGTAGCGGATGGGATGCGGCTTCTGGCCGGCCAGCAGCTCCGCGACGTTGACGCCTTCGCGACTTCCCTTGTGCGCCAGCATGGGCGGTCCGGCGACGTCACCGATGCAGTAAACCCCCTTCGCAGTGGTCTCCAGTGTGTCCAGGCTCACTTTCACGAACCCGCGGTCGGTCAGCTCGACGCCGCTCTCCTTGAAGCCCATGTTCTCGGTGTTAACGGCCCGCCCCGCAGCCATCAGCACCCGGTCCACGGTAAACGACTCCGCCTTGCCATCGGTCTCCACTTCCAGGGTGACTTTGTCTCCCGCGACGGTTGCCTTTTTCACCTTGGCGCCGGCCCGCACCTCGATGCCGCGCTTCCGGTAGCTCTTGGCCAGCGCGTCGCTCGATTCGGCGTCCTCCAGCGGGAGGATCCGGGGTAGAGCCTCGATCAGGGTGACCTTGCTCCCGAACGACGCAAAGACGTCGGCGAACTCCATGCCCACCGCGCCGGCCCCCACGATGGCCAGCGTGGCGGGCGCCTGTTCCAGGAACAGGGCTTCGTCGGAGCTGATGATCGTCTTGCCGTTGAGCTCGAGACCGATCTGCGGAATGCCCTTCACCCGGGATCCCGTCGCGATCACGATGCCTTTCTTCGCCTCGTGCACGTCGGCGCCGACCTTCACTTTTTTCCCGGGCTGCAGCACACCGGCGCCTTTGATCACCGTCACTTTGTGCTTCTTCATGAGGAACTCCACGCCCTTGGAGTTTTGCTCGGAAACCTTGCGGGAGCGTTTCATGGCCACGCCGTAGTCGGTCTTCACCTCGCCAACAGTGATGCCGAACTCGGCGGCCTGGTGCCGGACCAGGTTGGCGATGAGCGCGCTCTGCAGCAGCGCCTTGGTGGGGATGCAGCCGATGTTGACGCACACCCCGCCCAGCTTGTCCTTCTCGACCACCGCCGTACTGAGTCCGAGCTGGGCCGCCCGAATGGCGCATACGTAGCCGGCCGGACCGCCTCCAACCACGATTACATCAAATGTCGCCACAATCGATCTCCCATTGAATTGATCCCGTTGTCATCCCGAGCAGCGCGAGGGATCTTAAGCTCCAATTGCTCGTGACGCCTGAGGTTCCAGCCAACCTACCACACCATCGCCAACGGGTTCTCGAGCAGCGTCCTGAGCGTCTTCAGGAACTTCGCTCCCGTCGCACCGTCGATGACCCGGTGGTCACAGGACATCGTGATCCGGAGCCGCCGCCGGGTAACGACCGCGTTGTCCCCCACCACCGCTTTCTGAACAATCGCGCCGATCGCCAGGATCCCGGCTTCGGGCGGGTTGATGATCGCGGTGAATTCGTCGATGCCGAACATGCCGAGGTTGGAGACCGAGAACGTCGAGCCGGTGTATTCCTCGGGTTTGAGCTTCCGCTCTCGGGCCCGGCCGGCCAGGTCCTTCGACTCGGCGGAGATCTGCCGCAGGCTCTTGAGGTTGGCGTGGCGGATCACCGGGGTGATCAGGCCTTCCTCGATGGCCACGGCCATGCCGATGTGCACCTCGTTCCACACCCGGATGTGATCCTCCTGCCACCACGCATTGCACTCGGGGTGCTGTTGCAGCGCTGTCGCGGCGGCCTTGATGATGATGTCGTTGAACGAGACGTCGCCTTCGGGGCCCAGTGCCTTGAGCGCCTGGCGCGCGTCCCAGGCCCGCTCCATGTCGATCTCGGCGGTGAGATAGAACGTGGGAATCGGACCGATGGACTGGGCCAGCCGCTTCGCGATGGTTTTGCGGATCTGGCTGAGCGGGACGTCGGTGTACGCGACGCCGGGCGCGGATTGGATCGGCATGCCCGTCGCCGGTACGGCCGGAGCGGCTGCCAGGCCTTCCAGGTCCCGACGGATCACTCTTCCTTCAGGCCCCGATCCGCTGACCCGGCCCAGGTCCACTCCCCGTTCCGCAGCGATCTTTCTCGCCAGCGGTGACGCCTTCACTCGGGCGCCCGGAGCTGCCGGTGACGGTGTCGGGGGGGCAGGAGCAGGAGCTGGTGCTGGCGCAGTGGGGGCCGGGGCCGGAGTCGCCGCCACGGTCGCTGCCGGTTTCTCGGTGGGCGGCGCCGCCGGTGCGACAGCGGCCGGCTTCGTTGGAGCCGGCTTGGCCGCGGGAGCCGCCCCGCCACCCGCTCCGTTAGTCAGCGCGCTGACGTCTTCACCCGGCTGACCGATTATCGCGACCAGGCTGGAGACCGGCACCGTGCTGCCCGCCGCCACCAACTGCTTCAGCAGCACGCCGTCAGCCCGGGCCACCAGCTCCATCACGGCCTTGTCGGTCTCCACCTCGGCCAGCACGTCACCGGTCGAGACCTTGTCGCCCTCGTTCTTCTTCCATTCTACGAGGCGGCCTTCCTCCATGGTGGGAGAGAGCGCCTCCATTACGACCTTTGTTGCCATGTTGGGCTCAGGTTCAGAATTGAGCATTGAGGATTGAGGATGGAACATTGAAAGGCTCTAGGCGGTTCAATGCTCAATGCTCAATGATACATGCTCAATCGATGTACATCACTTTCTTCACGGCCTGCACTGTTTTTCCCGCGTCCGCCTTTGCCGCTCGCTCCAGGACCTTGTTGTACGGCATGGGGACGTCGGCGCCGGTCACCCGGATGACCGGCGCATCCAGCTCGTCGAAAATCTCGCGTTGAATCGTGTCCACCACCTGGGCACCTACCCCCGCGAAAGGCCAGCCTTCTTCCACCACCACGCAGCGATGGGTCTTGCTGACCGACGTGAGGATCGCGGCGGTGTCCAGCGGGCGAATGGTTCTCAGGTCCACGACTTCGGCGCTGATGTTCTCGGCGGCCAGCAGCTCCGCCGCCTTGAGGGCGACCGA
>JBDTTZ010000485.1:0-1658 GCA_040008015.1 Gemmatimonadota bacterium | reverse complement strand
GATATCGGCGTCAAGGCGTTCGGGGACAAGAATTACACCGACGCGGCCCGGGCTTTTCACCAGGCCATGGACGGCAACCCCAACTACCGCGACGCGCTCTTCAACCTGGCCAGTACGTACCTGGCGGTCTACAATGACAGCACCCTGCCGGCCAATGTGCGGCAGTCGGCGGTTGACAGCCTGATCGCCACCGGCGAGCGGCTGATCGCGCTGGATCCGATGAACGACGGAGCCCTCAGGATGGTCGCCCGGGGCTACCAGGTGAAGCAGGCGCCGGATGCGACCCATCGCCGGGCAAACCAGGACAAGACCCTCAAGCTGGTCATGATGATCGATTCAATGCCGGTGACCATCAACGTGGAATCGTTTGCCTCGGCGGCGAACTCGGCCCAGCTGAAGGGCACGGCCAGCGGTCGTGCGGCCCATGACGCGGCCGGCAAGGACCTGCCCGGGATTCCTGTTGTCCTGGTATTCGAATTCCTCGACCAGTCGGGGAATACGGTGATCGCCAGGGAAGTCCCCGTCCCGGCACTCGCGACCGGCGCCTCCCAGGCTATCGAGCTGAAGCCCGACGGTGCCGGCATCGTCGCGTGGAAGTATCACAAGAAATAGCTTGTTCGGAATGGGGGCGTCGCGGTGGGGAGGCTTGATCGCCGTGGCGAACGGTGCCAGATTGTGCGACCTCCGCGGGCGTAATTCAGTTGGTAGAATGCCAGCTTCCCAAGCTGGACGTCGCCGGTTCGAGCCCGGTCGCCCGCTCTCCCCAAACGCACCACCAGAACAGCCCGGGTTCCCCGGGCTGTTTCTGGTTTACCAACCCTAGATCTCCAGGCGGAGCTGGGGGCGCGCGGGGCCCGGAGGAACGGTCGCCGACGGCCGGATCAGCACCTCGTGGTGAGCCCCGTCATCCCGCAACGGTATGCCCGCCCCGGCGATGGTCGTCCCATCCACGCTCACCACCGGTGAGTGGCTACCCAGTTTCCCCGGCTCCTGGACCGTGATGGCATAGGTACTCCGGCCAAAGCGATAGTCGATTCGATATTCCGGCCATGAAGCTGGCACGCAGGGATGCAACTCGAGCACGTCACCCCGCCTGGTGAACCCGAGAATCCCCTCCAGCCCGATACGGTACATCCAGCTGGCCGACCCGGTATACCAGGTCCAGCCTCCGCGCCCGACCTGCCCCGGAGCGGTGTAGACGTCGGCGGCCACGACGTACGGCTCGACCTTGTACACGGCGACATCCGCCTTCGAGCTCGCGTGGGTGAGGGGATTGATCATCTGGTATAGCTCGAAAGCCCGTTCGCCCTTACCCCGGAGTACAGTGGCCAGTACGGTCCACAGGGCGGCATGGGTGTATTGCGCGCCGTTCTCCCGCACTCCCGGGAGGTAGCCCTTGATATACCCTGGGTCCTTGGGAGTCTTGTCGAATGGCGGAGTGAGCAGCCGGATCAGACGAGCCGCCGGATCCACCAGGTGTTTTTCCAGTGACTGCATGGCCAGCACCTGGCGCTCGGGAGCGGCGGCGCCGGAAATCACGCTCCAGCTCTGGGCAATGGAGTCGATACGACATTCGTCGCTCTGGGACGAGCCGAGTGGCGTGCCGTCGTCAAAGTAGGCGCGGCGATACCACTCGCCATCCCACCCTTCCGATTCGA
>JBDTTZ010000484.1:0-3849 GCA_040008015.1 Gemmatimonadota bacterium | reverse complement strand
AAGCGCTGGCACGCCAACCACAGCCACATCCTGACCAAGAAGAGCCGGAAGCGGAAGAACAAGCTGCAGAAGTCCGATCTGGTCAGCAGCGCGGACTTTCCCCGCGTCTCCCGACTTCTCCAGGCCTGAGGACGTACTATGCCACGCGTAAAGAACGGCCCCGCGCACCACGCGCGCAAAGCCAAGATCATGAAGGCCGCCAAGGGTGCCTGGGGCGGCCGCAGCAAGCTCTACAAGGCCGCCAAGGAAACGGTGGAGCGCGGCATGCGCTACGCCTACCGCGACCGGCGCAAGAAGAAGGGCGAGTTCCGGATGCTGTGGATCACCCGGATCAACGCCGCCGCCCGGATGCACGGCCTCTCCTATAGCCGGATGATGAACGGCCTCCGCAAGGCGGGGCTCGACATCAACCGGAAGATGCTGGCCGAGCTCGCCGTACACGACGAGGCGGCGTTTGCCAAGTTTGCCGAAGTGGCCAAGAGCCAGCAGAACTAGGGCGAGCCAGCCGCGTCGCCCGGTCTCCGGGCGAGAGACGAAACACGACAGGGTCGCCCGCTCATCACGGTCGCGACCCTTTTTGCTGAAAACTGATTCACCACGGAGCCACGAAGAACACGGAGATTGCACGGAGAGCAGCAAGTTCGTCATTTTGGCAAAACATGCTTTTCTTCGTGAAAGCTTCGTGTATTTCCGTGATTCCGTGGTGAATCGTTGAGCCTAGATTCGGGAATCGCACTATGGCAGACACTCTGAAGTATCCAGCAGGCTTTGAACATGTCGAAGACTTCAGACCCCTGGAGTCTCGGTTAGCTCGTGTCCCAACCTTGGCCCGCGAAGAGTTGGAGGGCGAGTACACTGCCATTCTGGGCCGAAAGCAGGGTGAGCTGAATGCCATGCTAAAGTCCATTGCCGGCCTCAGCCCGTCCGAAAAACACGTTTTTGGCTCTCTGGCCAACCGGCTGCGGGATGCGTTTGAGGAAGCATTCGAAGCACGACGTGCGGAACTGAAGCAGGAACAGGGCGCCCGGGGCCAGCAGGGCGTTGATCTCACCATGCCGGAGCGGGAGCGCTGGACCGGCGCGCTGCACCCCGTCACCAGAGTGGTCGAGGAGATCGCCGAAATCTTCCGCGAGTTGGGTTTTGCCCGGGTGGTGGGTCCCGAGGCGGAGACCGAGTGGTACAACTTCACCGCGCTCAACTTCCCGGCCGATCACCCGGCGATGGACCTGCATGACACGCTCTACCTGGAGACCGGCGACCGGCGGCAGCACCCGCAGGAACGGCGTCGGGGCCGCACCTCGGGGGTCAACGAGGACCACGAGCGCCGCCGGGTGGACCGCCGCACCGAGATGGGCGGCAAGGTTCTGCTCCGCACCCACACCTCGCCGGTGCAGATCCGCACCATGCTGGCGAACCAGCCTCCGATCCGGGTGATCATGCCGGGCCTGGTCTACCGCAAGGATGCCTTCGACGCCTCCCACGCTCCGGCGTTCAGCCAGATCGAAGGCCTCGCGGTGGACGAGGGGATCGGCTTCGTGGACCTCAAGGCGACCCTTACCCACTTCGCCCAGCGCTTCTTCTCGGCGAAGACGCGGGTACGCTTCCGGCCCTCGTACTTCCCCTTCACCGAGCCGTCGGCCGAGATGGACGTGAGCTGCACACTGTGCGGTGGATCCGGCTGCGCGGCGTGCAAGCAGACCGGGTGGATGGAGATCCTGGGTTCCGGCATGGTGCATCCGAAGGTGCTGGAGCTCTGCAGCATCGATCCGGAGCGATACACCGGGTTCGCGTTCGGCATGGGGCCGCACCGGATTGCCATGGTGCGGCACGGCGTGCCGGATATTCGCCTGCTGTATGAAGGGGACATGCGGTTCTTGTCACAATTCACGGAGCCCATTCACTCAAATCGACTATGAACGTCTCCCGCAAGTGGCTCGAGTCCATGCTCCGCCGCCCGCTCGACGCGCGCGACGTGGCCGACCGGCTGGCCATGCTCGGCGCCACGGTGGACGCCATCGAGCCGCTCGCGCCCGGGCTGGAAAATATCGTCATCGGATTGGTCGAGTCGGTGGCCCCCCATCCCAACGCCGACCGGCTCCATCTCTGCACCGTGAATGACGGCGCCGCTGAGCGGCACCAGGTGGTGTGCGGGGCGCCCAACGTGACGGCGGGGAAGATGTATCCCTTTGCCCGGCTGGGTGCGACACTTCCCGGCGGCCTCACCATCGAGAAGCGCAAGCTGCGCGGGGTTGCCTCTGAAGGGATGCTCTGCTCGGCCCGCGAGCTGGGGCTGGGCCAGGACCACGAAGGCATCATGGAGCTGGACACCACCGCGGCACCCGGCACCCCGTTGCTCGAGGCGATCCCGCTGAGCGACGACCGGCTGGTGGTGGATGTCACGCCCAATCGCCCGGACCTGCTCGGGCACAAGGGCATCGCGCGCGAGCTCGCGGCATCGTTCCAGACCGGCTTCCGGCTGGCGGACATCCCCGGGTCACGAGCGCCGGTCATCCCTTCGCATCACAAGGTCGAAGGGAACGAAGCCAGGGTCGGCGGCGCCACCATCCGGATCGAACACGAAGAAGGCTGCCGTCGCTTCATGGCCGCGGTGATCCGCGGGGTGACCGTGGGTCCGTCGCCGGACTGGCTGGTGCGGCGGATAAACGCCATCGGGATGCGGCCGATCAGCAACGTGGTGGATGCCACCAATTACGTGATGTTCGAGCTGAACCAGCCGCTGCACCCCTACGATTTGGCCCGGCTCAAGGGCTCCGCGTTGATCGCGCGGCGGGCGACCGAGGGAGAGCGGCTGGTCACCCTGGACGATGTCGCGCGGAAGCTCACACCGGACATGATCGTCATCGCCGATGGGTCCGGCGCGGTCGGTATCGCCGGGGTGATGGGCGCGGCGCACGTCGAGGTTTCCGTCGATACAAAAGACGTGCTGCTGGAGTGCGCCTGGTTCGAGCCTCGCGGCGTTCGGCGTACTCGGAGGGCACTCGGCCTCTCCAGCGAGGCGAGCTACCGGTTCGAGCGCGGCGTGGACCTGTGGAATACCCCCGAGTGCATCCGGCGTTGCATCGAGATCATCCTGGCGACCGCCGGTGGCGAAATCACCGAGCCCCCGGTCGACATCTTTCCCAAGCCGTATCATCCGCCCCGGGTATTTCTCCGGCCCGCGCGGGTGACCCAGGTGCTCGGCATCGAGCTTCCCTGGATGTCGGTGGAGAAGGCCCTCACCGCCATCGGCGCGACCGTGCTGTCCAAGCCCGGCGATGGCCGGATCGCGGTGGACGTGCCCGGGTGGCGCCCGGATATCACGAGCGAGATCGACCTGATCGAAGAGATCGCGCGAATCGTTGGCTACGATGCCATCCCTTCCGAGCTGCGGCCGTTCCGGGTCGGCAAGCTGCCCGATGCGCCGATCGAGCTGGTCGAGCTGGAGATTCGGCGGGGACTCGCGGCCGCCGGTCTCTACGAAGTCTCCACCATTCCCATGGGCGGGGAAGGCCCGGACCGGGTGAAGCTGGTCAACCCGCTTTCCAGCGAAGAGGGCTGGTTGCGGGATCGGCTGGTTCCGGGGCTGGTCCGCCAGGCCGAGGTCAACTGGCGTGCTCACACCCGGTCGGCCCGGCTCTTCGAGGTCGGCACCGTCTTCCGCAATGCCGGAGTCGGGCTGCTGCCTGAGGAAGCCCGCCACGTCGCCGGGGTCATGACCGGAGGCCGGGAGCCCGAGCATTGGACCGGTCCGGTGCCGGATTTCGACCGGTGGGACCTGAAAGGGTTCTTCCTCGGGGCGCTCTCCCTAGCGGTTCCAGGGGCAACCGTGCAAGTTGAAGGCAACTCTTG
>JBDTTZ010000483.1:0-5856 GCA_040008015.1 Gemmatimonadota bacterium | reverse complement strand
GCGGAGGTGGTGCTGATCACCGGGCCGGTCAGCCTGCCGGATCCGCCCGGCATTTGCGTCGAGCGGGTGGAAACGACGGAGCAGATGGCCGAGGCAGTCCGTGCGGCTCTCCCGGTCGCCGATCTACTGATCATGGCCGCGGCGCCGGCGGATTTTCGCCCAGTCAGGACGGAAGCGACCAAGCGGCCGCGGGGTGATGGGTCACTGACCCTGGAATTCGAGGCGACCGAGGACATCCTCACCAGCACCAGGGACGCCAGGAAGAAAGACGCGGTTATCGTGGGCTTCGCGCTGGAGACCGGCAACGCCTATCCCCGGGCGCAGGAGAAGCTCAAGAAAAAGGCCTTGGACCTGATCGTGGTAAACGACGCGCTGGAGCCGGGCGCCGGCTTCGATGTTGACACCAATCGCGTCACCCTGATTTCCCCCACCGAATCCCGGGCGTTGCCACTCATGAGCAAGGAACAGGTGGCGGACGCCATCCTCGACCAGATCGAGCCCCGACTTGTCTGACCTGCTGCGCCGGTACCTCGAACAACAGATCGAAATGGGTGGCGCCGAGGTAGTTCTTTCCGAGACGCCGCCGGTAGTTACCACGACTGCGCCACCGGCAATACCGGCCGAGCCGGAAGTCGCCCGGTGGCGGAAGGACGCCCCGCCGATTCCCGGTCCGGGCCTCTCCGTCGAGCCACTGGCATTCCTGGGTGACGAGATCACGGCGGCGCAATCGCTGGACGACGTGGCCCGGCTGGTCGCCGCCTGCACCCGTTGCCCGCTGCACCTGACCCGCACCAATCCCGTGCCCGGCGAGGGCAACCCCAAGGCGCAACTCATGTTGATCGGGGAGGGTCCGGGCGAAACTGAAGACCGGCTGGGCCGGCCGTTCGTAGGCCGCGCGGGTGAGCTGCTGAACGGGATTCTGAATTCCATCGAAATGGCCCGCGAATCGGTTTACATCGCGAACATCGTGAAATCACGCCCGCCCCAGAATCGCAAGCCCTTGCCGGATGAAGTGAGTGCCTGCATACCGTATCTCCACCGGCAGATTGCGCTCATTCAGCCGAAGGTCATATTAGCTCTGGGCGGCACGGCGGGCGAATCGCTGCTCGGCGTCAAGAAGACCCTCACGGAACTCCGCGGCAAGGTCCACCGCTTCGCGGGCATTCCGCTGGTCGTGACGTACCATCCCGCAGCATTGCTCCGAAACCCTCACTGGAAGAAGCCCACCTGGGATGACGTTCGTATCGCCCGCCAGCTCCTCGACGGCTGACCAGCAGATCTCAGGGCGTTCCGCGCCCTGGGATAGCGCCGCCGAGCAGGCCGTGCTTGGTGCGATGATGCTGGACCAGAACGCGGCACTGCGCGCCGCGGAGCTGCTGGATCAGAGCCATTTCTACCGGGAAGGCCACCGTCGCCTGTTCCGGGCGATGGCGCGGCTGGTCCAGCAGGGCAGCGTGATTGATCCGGTCACCCTGCGCGACGAGCTGATGCGGCAGGGCGAGCTGGACGATTCGGGCGGGGTTGAGTACCTGGCTGAGCTGGTGGATTCGGTCACCTCGACCGCCAACCTCGAAGCCCACGCCAAGATCATCCGGGACAAGGCGGTCATCCGCCAGCTGATTGAAACCGCCACCAACATCATCGGTGAAGCCTACGAGCAGCGGACCACCGCTAACGAGCTGCTCGACGTCGCCGAGTCCCGCGTCTTCCAGATCTCCCAGACCCGGCACGAGCGGGGCTTCACCCGGATCAAGGAGATGCTCTCGGATACCATCGAGCGCATCGAGACGCTACAGAAGAGCGGGAAGACGGTCACCGGCGTCGGGAGCGGCTTCAAGGACCTGGACGACCTGACCTCCGGCTTCCAGCCCTCCGACCTGATCATCGTGGCGGCCCGGCCTTCGATGGGGAAGACGGCGTTCTGCCTCAACATCGCGGCCCACGCCGCGATCGAGGACGACGTCGGCGTGGCGCTATTCTCCCTGGAAATGTCCAAGGAGTCACTGGTGCAGCGGTTGTTGTCGTCCGAGGCGTGGGTGGACAGCCAGAAGGTGCGGCGGGGAGGACTCCGGGACCTCGACTTCACCAACCTGGCCAAGGCGGCCGGCCGGCTGCACAGCTGCCCCATGTGGATCGACGACACGCCGTCCCTGTCGCTCCTGGAGATGCGTTCCAAGGCGCGGCGGTTGAAGGCGCAGAACGAGGTGGGGCTTATCATCGTGGACTATCTCCAGTTGATGCGGGCGCCGGAGAAAGCGGAGAATCGGGTCCAGGAGATTTCGGAGATCAGCCGCTCGCTGAAGGCGCTAGCCCGGGAGCTGGAGACTCCGGTGGTGGCGCTGTCCCAGCTTTCCCGCGCCACCGAGCAGCGGGGCGGGGACCGGCGCCCGATTCTTTCCGATCTGCGCGACTCCGGCGCCATCGAGCAGGACGCGGACGTCGTGATTTTCATTCACCGGCCCGAGATGTACAAGACGCCTGAGGAGTCGAGGGCCGAAGGGCTGGAGGGAAAGGCGGAAGTCATCGTCGGCAAGCAGCGCAACGGGCCGACCGGCACGGTTAACCTGTTCTTTCACAAGCAATTCACCCGGTTCGACGACCACACCAACCGGCCGGAGCCGGAGAGCTAGCCGCCCCGGAGAGTACGATGTGCGGGGGCGGTAGGTTTGGTCGTCTGCCGTAGAAACTCTGAGGAGGGGACCCATGCGCCTCACCGCACTCTCGATTGTACTCTCCTTCGCAGCGGGAGCGGGGATTTCAGGCTGCAGTTCAGAAGAAGAGGGGAAGGGATCCCGGGAAGGCACCCTGATCCTCCAGAGTCTCACCAGCGGTGAACTCGTCGATCTCGACGGTGACGGCTACCAAGTCACCGGCCTTCCAGGCGGCCCAGTTTCCATTGGGGTGAACGACGCGGTAACCGTACGGTTGGAGCCGGGCCCATACGTTCTGATCCTGACAGGCCTCGCGGGGAACTGTACCACGGCGACCGCCCAAGAGGGGCTGACGGTCGATGATGGACGGCAGGTCGTGGCCCACTGGGATGTCTCCTGTTCGGTAGTACCTGGACAGGCAACTGTCGCCTTCGACCGGGGTAGTTCAACCGGCGTTGGATCGATCGAGATTCAACTGAATTTTCGCCAGCCAGTGACTCTGGCGGCAGGCGAAATGACTGTACTTGGGGATCTGGCGCCAGGAGGCTACACCGTGACGGTCACCAACAGCACGCCAAATTGCCGGGTCACCAACGCAACCAGCCAGCCGCTCACTATCGTTCGCAATCAGCAAACGGTAGTGACCTTCACCGGGTACTGTTCGCAGGGCATCCTGGCGTTTGACGAAAACGTCGCGACCTCGAAGATCTATGTCATGAACGCCGACAGCTCCGGACTTCACGACATTTCGGGCCCGGCCGTCGACGGTGGGAGATATCCCGCGCTCAGCCCGGATGGAACCCTGATCACGTACGTGACGGGCGCTGATTCTCTCATGATGATGGGGAGGGACGGAGCCAACCAACGACTGATCACCCAGGTCCTCAATGTGCAGAGCCCGGTATGGTCGCCCGAAGGGGACCAGATCGCGTTCAGTGCAGCCCCTGGAATAGCGTACGAGGTCTACGTCGTTGATACCAGCGGCGCCAACCTGGTCAACACAACAAATGATCCGGCCGTCGACCAGGGTCCGTCCTGGTCGCCGGACGGACGCAGGATTGTCTTTGCGTCAGATCGGAGTGGTACGATGGAAGTTTATAGCGTCGCGCCGAATGGGACTGGGCTCGACACGTTGACCAGCGCCGGGGGGTATCAACCCGCCTGGTCGCCCGATCAGCATTCCATCGCTTTCGTAATCCCGGGGTATCAGGTCTGGATGATGAATCAGGACGGCACCAATCCGCATTCCTTGACGGATTTCTTTGGCGGTTCCCTGAGCGAGCTCGCCTGGTCGCCGGATGGCAGGTTCGTCGCATTCTACCAGGACGGAGTGGGCTTGGTGTACGCCCCGGTCGATGGACTCAATCCGATAAGCATTTTCCGCCCCGGCGGCCCGGCTTCGTATAGGGTCAGTTGGGGGCCGTGAACAGCGCGGCCACATTCAACTACGACGAACTGGCCGGAGCCGGAGAACGAGCCGGCATCAAGACGCCAACGCAAGGTCGCCAAGCCGCAAGGACGATGTCCGCTCTTTTCTGTGGCTTGGCGTCTTGGCGTTGGATGTTGCAAGACCTGAAGGCGGCAGGTGCCCGTATTACGCGCTGCTCACTGGGAAAATACAAATGCGGCCTCTCACTGTTATCCTCTTTCTGTCGTGCGCCCTCCCTACCGTCCTCCCGGCCCAGGCTCTACCGGCGGCTTCCACGGTCACCCACGTCGCGGATTCACTCGCCGCCGCTTTCGTTGCCTCGGACGGAGCGCCGAGCGTTGCGATCGGGCTGGTGCGGGGAACCGACACCCTCGAACTGAAGGCCTGGGGTCTTGCCGACATCGAGCAGGATGTTCCGGCAACCGCCCGCTCGGTCTACCGGATCGGGTCGGTGACCAAGCAATTCACGGCCGCCGCTGTCATGCAGCTGGTGGAGCAGGGCAAGGTGAAGCTGGACGATTCGATCGCCACGTATCTTCCGGCCCTTCCGGTGGCGTGGCACCGGGTGACCGTGCGCCAACTGCTGAATCACACGTCGGGAATTCCGAGCTATACCGATATCGGCCCCAAGTGGCGGAACCGCTGGGGTGAGGAAATGACGCCCGACACGTTGATCGCGCTCACGGCCGGCGATCCCGTGTGGTTTGCGCCGGGCACCCAGTGGCGCTACGACAACAGCGGGTACGTCGTGCTGGGATTGCTGATCGAGCAGCTTACCGGTCGCCCCTGGGGAACCGATATGGCCGAACGGTTCTTCAAGCCGCTGGGCATGCTCGACACCCGGGAGTGCCTGGCCACGCCGATTTATCCGAGGCGGGTGCGGGGCTATGAGAAGGACGATGACCACCCCGGGCAGTGGGAGAACACCGCGTACCTCGCCATGTCACAGCCGTATGCTGCCGGATCACTCTGTTCCACGGTCGGCGACCTGGCCCGGTGGAATCGCGCTCTTCACACGGGGCACGTTGTTTCCGCGGCGTCGTACGCGCTCATGACGACGCCCGAGGGCGTCGCGGCGACGAACACTCCGCGCTACGGGTTCGCACTGATAGCGGACACTCTCGCCGGCCGGCCGATCATTACGCATGGTGGTGGTATCCATGGGTTCATCACCGGGAATGCATGGGTGCCCAGCGCGCAGCTCTCGGTTACCGTGCTGACCAATTCGGGTTCGGCCCGGGCCGAACAACTTCTGGAGCAGCTGGTGCGCGCTGCCCAGGGTATGCCGCTGGAACAGCAGGCGAGAGTGGTTCCGATTGCCGCCGATCAGCTGCGACGCTACGTCGGGGTCTTCGCGCTGGTACTGCCGAACGGGGCTCACGATTTCACCATTGCCGAAGCAGGTGATCATCTCACTGCACAGCTCGCGGGCCAGGAAGCGATCCCGCTCCTGCACTATGGCGACCACACATTCGGGGCCAGCTTTGATCCGTCGTTGCGGCTCTTTTTCACTCTAGATGGTGGGCAGGCAACCCGGGTGACGCTGCTCCAGGGGGGTGGGCATTTTGAGGGCGTGAGGAAGTAAGCGGCGCGCGTTTTTCGGATGACACATCCCGGGCTCCACGGCGCGATATTCCCCATATAGGGGGCGGAGGCCTCACTGGGCGTTGAAGTTTTTCGATACTCCGCGTTTACGGACCCTCCCGCCGGCGGCAACCCCGCCGGCGTCGTGCTCGATGCCACCGGCCTGGACGACGAGGCCATGCTTGGCATCGC
>JBDTTZ010000482.1:0-3292 GCA_040008015.1 Gemmatimonadota bacterium | reverse complement strand
TCGAGCAGCAGGTTGCCGCCCACGGTTCCCATGTTCTGCAGGATCGGTGTGGAGATGGACGCCGCGGCCTGTGCCAGCACCGGCCACCGTTCCCGCACGACCGGGTTGCGGATCAACCTGGTGAGCGTCACGCCCGCCCCGATCCGGAGCCGGCCCTCCGCCGTCACCGCCAGTTCGGCCAGCGCCGGAATCCCCCGGAGGTCGATCACCACGCTGGGCGTCTGCTGCCGCCGCTTCATGTTGGGATAGAGATCGGTCCCGCCCGCGACATACGCCGCCGCAGACCCGTGCTTCGCCTTGACCTCGAGCGCTGCATTGAGGCTGGTGGGGAATGTCGCACTGCATACGGGTAGTCTTAGCACGATGGCTCCGCTGTTTCAATCCTCAATTCTCAATCCTCAATCCTCAAACTCAAATCAGGGCGCACGGCTGTGCGCCCCTACGATCTCGCCCTGGCCTTGCCATCACCGCCCTGGGCCGGCGTCGGCACGTAGACCACCTCGGGCCAGGGCACCGCCGGCACCGACTTGGGGCCGAACCTTGGCTCCTTGCCCGCCGCCTTGGCCTGGATCGCTTTCAATACCTTGGGCGGACTCATCGGCACCTCGTCGATCCGCACCCCGACCGCGTCATAAATCGCGTTGGCGACCGCCGGCATCACCGGCAGCAGCGGTCCCTGCCCCGCTTCCTTGCCGCCGAAGGGGCCATTGGGGTCCGGATCCTCGATGAGATAGGTGATGACGTCGCACATTTCGTGGGTGGTCGGGCTCTTGTATTCGAGCAGCGACGGCCACTTGTGCACCACGTTCCGGTTTTCCCGGTACGCCATCTCTTCCATCAGCGCCTCGCCCAGTCCCATATACACGCTACCCTCAACCTGGCCCATGACCAGCGCCGGGTTGATGCACTGGCCAACGTCATGCCCGATCCAGATCGTGGGTACCCGGACAATTCCGGTCTCCGGATCCACCTCGACTTCAGCCACGCACGCCGAGTAGCTGTAGGCGGCCGAGGGGCCGACCCCGGCGCCGCGATACCGACCCGGCGATCGGGGCGGAGTGTAGCTGCCCACGCCGCCGATGGTTCCCACCTTCGATTCGGCTGTGACCACGGCCTCGGCAAAACTCATCCCCCGTTCCGGATCGTTGGCGTCGAACACTCGTCCCACCGCGAACACCACCCGGTCCACCGGCACATCCAGCTTCGCCGCCACCGGTCCCGCGATCATCGCGCGCACCCGTTCCGACGCCTGGATCGCGGCCTGGCCGGTCATCAGGGTGACCCGGGACGAGTAGCTGCCCAGGTCCACCGGCGTGAGGTCGGTATCGGCAGTGACGACCCGAATGTCCGCGGGCTCGATCCCCAGTACCTCGGCAACGACATATGCCAGCACCGAATCCGATCCCTGCCCGATGTCGGTGGAGCCGCAGAAGACCGTCACCCCTCCGCCCCGGTCACACTTGAGCTGGACACCGGAGTGCGGCATGTCATTCCAATAGATGGGAAGGCCGGCGCCGGTGATATAGGAAGAGCAGGCCAGTCCCAGCCCCCGACCGTAGGGAAGTTTTCGGAATCGATCCTTCCACCCGGAGCCTTCGACAACCTTCTCGATGCAGGGCCCCAACCCCATGGAGCCGATCCTGAGATAGTTGGCGGTCACCGAATTGGGCTTGACCAGGTGGCGGAGCCGGATCTCCGTCGGATCCATGCCCAGTTGCTCGGCAATCTTGTCGAGCTGAGTCTCGACCGCGAACCGGGGCTGCGGCGTGCCGTGCCCGCGCTTGGGGCCGCAGGGCGGCTTGTTGGTGAAGGCGCGAGCGCCGCGGAACCGATAGACCGGAACGTCATAGGTGACCGTCTGCAGCGCCCCGGTGTAGTAGGTGCTGGCGACCCCGTACGAACCGTAGGCTCCGCCGTCCAGGTAGGACTCGAAGTCCATGGCCGTGATCGCGCCATCCCTGGTGACACCGGTGCGAATCTTCATCAGCGCCTGGTGCCGTCCCCGGTGACAATAGAAGACCTCTTCGCGGGTGAGGCAGATCTTCACCGGGCGCCCGGTGATCTGGGATAGCTTGGCGACCACCATCTCGTGGCTGAACGGATCGCTCTTCCCGCCGAAGCCGCCGCCATTGGGCGTGGCGATCACCCGGATCCGGCTCGGAGCCATGCTGAGCACCTTGGAGAGCGCCCGGTGCACGTAGTGCGGAGTCTGGGTGCTGGACCAGAGGGTCAGCTTGCCGTCGGGCGTCGCATGGGCCACGGCAGCGTGCTGCTCCATGGGAAGATGGGTATTCCCCTCGTAGAAGCAGAGGTCCTCCCGCACCAGGTCGGCCTTCTGAAATCCGGCCTCGAGATCGCCGAATTCCAGGTGCACCAGCTTGTGGAAATTCCCTTCGTCCGCGTAGCCGTGGAGCTGCGGCGTGGGATTCTCCGCCGCGTCTTCGACCGAGCGGATGGCCCGGAGCGGCTCATACTCCACTTCGATCAGGTCCATCGCGGCGGTCGCGGTATCCTCGTCCACCGCGGCGATGCCGGCCACCGGGTCACCGATGAAGCGGACGATCTCGGTGCAGAGCGCTTCCTCGTCCTGGCTCACGGGAAGGATGCCGAACGTAATCGGAAGGTCCTTGCCAGTGATGACGGCCAGGACACCGGGTAGCGCCCTGGCCTTTGCGGTGTCGATTCGGACGATGCGGGCGTGGGGATGCGGGCTCCGGAGCAGCTTGGCCCAGAGCATCCGGGGCAATACCAGGTCATCGGCAAAGAGGGTCTGCCCGGTGCACTTGGCATAGGCGTCCACCTTGGGCCGCGCGGTTCCCACCACTGCGCGCTTCGTAGCTTCCGCGCTGCCCCGCTTCCCCGCTTCCCTAGTAGCCATACAGGCTCTCCCGGGTCGGCTCGGCCGATTCCCCCCGCATGCGCGCCGCGGCCAGCTCCACCGCTTCATAGATCTTGATGTAGCCGGTGCAGCGGCAGAGGTTACCCGCCAGCGCGTTCTTGATGTCCTGTCGCGTGGGCTCCGGGTTCTCCACCAGCAGGGCCTTGGCGGTCAGCAGGATTCCCGGCGTGCAGTAGCCGCACTGCGCCGCGCCCACCTCGATGAACGCTTCCTGCAGCGGGTGGAGTGCCGGCCCAGCCGCCATTCCCTCCACGGTTTCAATCGGCTGCTGCTGGCAGGCCTGGGCCAGGACCAGGCAGGAGAGCTGCGGCTCGCCATTGATCAAGACGGCGCAGGTGCCGCACTCGCCCAGCTCGCAGCCGTGCTTGGTGCCGGTCAGGTTCAGGTCTTCCC
>JBDTTZ010000481.1:0-3656 GCA_040008015.1 Gemmatimonadota bacterium | reverse complement strand
CGAGAATCCGGCCATCTTCCGAGACCGAGAAGTTCTCCAGGAAGCGGAACTGCCAGGATTCCAGCCCAGGCACGATACTCACGGGCTGACCGGAGAGCTTGGCACTCGCCGGATCGAACGGCTGCGCCATCAACAGGCCGTTTCTCCCGAAGAGCAGGCGCCCATCCGTGTAGGCGACGTTGCTGGCGAAAGGCAGCACCATCCTGTCATCCAGGGTCCCCAGTTTCCCCAGCCGAACCGTTCCCGTGTTGGCCGTCCCCGCTGCGACACCCCTCGAATACAGGAAGTGTTCGCCATCGGGCAGGAACATGGGGATCCGGCAGGTCACGATCTTCTGGCTGTCGGGTGGAATGGCGCCGACCATGGCAGGGATCCCACCGGTCGCCGAAACCTGGTACAAGGGTCCCGCGATATCCGGCGCATACAGGACCACGTCTTTCGTGCTCCAGGAACCGCCCCGACCTCCCACCACGGTGGCCAAGTCCTGCACCACGCCAGTCTCAAGGTCGATTCGCTTGAGCTTGGTCTCGGCAAAGAATCCCAGGCTCTTGCTGTTGGGTGCCCAGAATGGATAACTGGCGTTTCCCGTGCCCTGGAGCTGGCGGGACTCTCCGCTGACCAACGATCGGACCCAGAGCACGGGTTCTGATCCACAGCTCGCCACGAAGGCCACCATGCTTCCGTCCGGCGAGACCTGGACCAGGTTGTTGGTGCCCACAGCGCCCAGATCGCAACCGGCGGGTGCCATCAGGCTAGCCCGAAGCGGCAACGCTGGCGCAGGTCTCCGAGACAGCATGACGGCCGTAAGCAGCAAGGCCACGGCGACAATCCCGGCGGCGATGAGCGGCATGCGTACCCGCGAGCCGCTCGGCGCCGGAATCATCCGGGTACCGGTTCGGGCCGTCACCGCCGCGCCATTCAGGGCCGCGGAAAACTCCGCCGCGGTGGCGAAGCGATCAGCCGGCAGCTTCTCCAGGGCCATCAATACCGCGGCTTCCGCACTGGGTGGAATGGTCCGGCGCTTAGGCGCGAGCGGACGCGGGTCCTCGGTCAGCACCTTGGCGACGATGCTCTGTGCCGTGGGCCCGGTGAACGGCGGCTCTCCCACCAGCATCTCGTAGGTCACCGCGCCCAGGGCGTACACATCGCTCTGGGGACCGATCTCCCGTTCTCCCATAGCCTGCTCTGGACTCATGTAGTGCGGGGTGCCGAGTGACATGCCGGTCTCGGTCATCCGGGTGCTGCCGGCCTTGCTGGCGGCCAGCGCGATGCCGAAGTCCGCCACCAGCGCCGAGCCGTCGTGGAGCAGGATGTTCTCCGGCTTGATGTCGCGATGGATGACGCTGTGGCGGTGAGCGTAGTCCAGGGCCCCGGCCACCTCAGTCGCAATCCGGATCGCGTCGGTGATCGGCAGCTGCTTCTCGCGATTCAATCGGTCACGGAGGGATTCCCCTTCGACATACGGCATCACATAGAACAAAAAGGTTTGTCCCCCGCTTCCCTGCTTCCCCGCTTCCCCGCTGTCAAACAGCGGCAGGATATGCGGGTGCTGCAGGTTGGCGGTGGTCTTGATCTCGGCCAGGAACCGATCGGCGCCGATCACCGCCGCCAACTCGGCTCGCAGGACCTTGATGGCGACCTTGCGGTCGTGCTTGAGATCCTGGGCCAGGTACACCGTGGCCATGCCACCGGCGCCCAGCTCCCGCTCGATGCGGTAGCGGTCGGAGAGGGCGGCGGCGAGACGAGTCAGGTCGGCCACTTAATGCCCCTTCATCTTGGCCGCGAGTTCCGTCGTCCAGTTATCTACCATGACCACCTGGCCCCCACCCGTCGCCTGGCCCGCCGTGGCGAGGCGGACCATCAGAAACTTCTGGTCACCCGGGAAGGCGGCGTAGTAAGGGATGAAGACCGAGGGGGCAAGCCCCATCGTGTTCGCGAAGACTCGGTGCGGCTCACTCGGCACAAAGGTCGGGCCCGGCGTCACCGTCACCGACATCAGGTCGCTGTTGGCGTTCTGGAAGAAAAGTTCACGGCCTTCGTGGGACCATCGAGCCGCCGCACCTCCCGCCGTCGAGATCTGCCACCGCCCGTCGGAGATGTTGGGAAACGGCCGGACGAAGATCTCATCCCGCCCCGATTCGTTGGAGGTGTAGGCCAGCCACCGCCCGGAAGGAGACAGGGCCGGGGCGTCCTCGAAGCTCGCCGAGGTCAGGAGCGGGATGGGGACGGAGTCGTGCCCCAGGTGGATGGCGTAGATGTCCCGGTTCCCACCCGCGACGGTGACCCGGTACACCAGCCATTGCCCATCCCGGGAAAGCGACCCTGATTGGACGCTCCAGCGGGGATCCTCCCAGACCAACTGGGGAGGGGCGCTCCCGTCGGCGCGACGCCGCCAGACCGTGGACTTCCCCGACGCGCTCGACATGTAGATGACGTCCCGTCCGTCCACGGACCACTCCGGCCGCACCGCCCCAATCGAGTCGAAGGTGAGCCGGGACAAGGCGCCATTCGGGAGTTGCTTGACCCAGATATCCGGGGAGGCGGTGCCGAGCTGGTCGAGCGCCACGCGACGGCCATCGGGGGAGAGGCTGAGGCCGCGATTGGTGCTCGGGTTGATGGTGATCGCGGGGTCGAACGGAGTCACGTGCCCGGCCCGGTCGACCGTAACCAATTCGGCGAATCCCCCCGCCGGCGTGCCCGTGCCGGGGACGTAGGCCAGGGCCCCTGCCCGGGAGACGGCGAGATCCGCCGATCCGAGGGGCTTGATCATCACCCCGGAGAAGAGCGGGACCGCGGGTCCGGTGAGCTTGAGGGCACCCTGGTCGAAGGGGGCGGCGAGTACCGCGCCGTCGGCGCGGAGGACGATCAGGAACCCGGGCGCCACATAGCGGGCTACGAGCCCCTTGGTGAGGAAGTGCCGCGTGCGGGTCCTGAGGTCGAAGGCGCTGATGTCGAAGTCGCCCGGATCGAGGTTCCGGCGGGCCCGGAAGACCAGTCCCTTCCCGTTCGGCAGCGCCTCGGTCCAGGCGAATCCGATTTCGTGCGCGGCGCTGTCGTACGGGATCAGGAGCTCCGAGGTCCCTCCATCGGCGCGGATGCGCGCGGTCCCGGCCGGCGTATCGAAGTAGATCCACCCATCGGGTCCCCAGGCGCCGCCTCCCCCCGCTCCGACCGCCCCGCGGTCGAGGGTGATCGGGGGTCCCCCAGCGACCGGCACGACGGTCAAGGCGAACATCGTCCCCGCCGAGTAGGCGATCCGCTCACCGTCGGGGGAGAAGAATGGATTACTGGCGCCCGTGGTGCCCGGAATGGGGACGGCGTCGAGCCGATCCCGCTCCCGAAGCCAGAGCTGGCCCCCACCCTCGCCGGGGCCGGAATAGACGATTCGCTTGCCGTCGGGTGAGATCGCGATGTTGACCCCCGCAATCCCCTGTCGCATCGCCTGGTCGGGCTGGAAGGCCATGCTGTAGCGGATCACCGGTTTGAGCGGGGCGGGGCGGAACCAGCCCCAGAGGGCCAGGGCGGCAAGGGTAGCGGCCAGCCCACCAGCCGCCAACGCCAGAATCCGCCAGCGGGCCGCGCCGGGCGATCCGGCCGCCGCCGCACCCACCATCGCGGTGGTGAATCCACGGTCGTTGAGCGCATCCATGAACGCA
>JBDTTZ010000480.1:0-11809 GCA_040008015.1 Gemmatimonadota bacterium | reverse complement strand
GCGACGGATATCATCACCGGCGTCGTGTCCGATTCTACCGGCCGCCCGCTTCCCGACGCGGTGATCGAGGCGCTGTCGCTGGAGACCCAGATCGCCCGCACCGCAAAGACCAACGGAAATGGAAGGTTCACGATCCTGTTTTCCGACGGTGGAGGCCAGTACCGGATGACGGCTCGGTCGATTGGAATGAGTCCGGTGACCCAGATGCTCTATCGGCTGGGCGAGGAAGACCGGCTGGTATGGAACGCGAGGCTGACCAGCCACCCGGTCGTGCTGGAGGAAATCACCATCCGGGGAGCCCGGCGCCCGGTGATCAACCCGGATCGGCCCACGCCGGGCTCCTCGGATCGCAGCCTTACCCCGGACGCGGTGGCCAGGCTGCCGCTGGATCCGACCGATCTGAACCTGCTGGCCACGCTGGTGCCGGGCGTGGTCGCGCTGGCCGGCACCGACAGCACGGCGGCCGCCTTTTCCGTCGCCGGCCTGGGCCCCGATGCCAACGCGGTGACGCTGGACGGCCTGCTGTTCGGGACCGGCCTGGTTCCCCAGGAAGGCGTCCGCAACACTCGAGTCATCACCAACACCTACGACGTCGCTCGCGGCCAGTTCAGCGGCGGCCTGGTGTCGGTCACCACCCGCGGGGGCAGCAACGTTCTCCAGGGATCCGCCAACTACTCGCTGCGCGATCAGAACCTGGCAGTAGACGCCGAAGAGTCGGCGTTCGGGCAGGGGTACACCCAGCACACCCTGAGCGGCGGCATCGGCGGGCCCTTCAAGCACGACCGGCTTTTCGGGTTTCTCTCCGGCCAGGCCCGGCTGCGCGATGATCAGACCCTCTCACTCCTTTCCGCCAATAACGCCGATCTCACCCGGCTCGGCGTCGCCCCGGATTCGGTGGACCGGTTTCTCGGCCTGATCTCGGCCGCAGGCTTGTCGCCGACGGCGGATAACAGCGAAGAGCGTTCCAGCGACAACTACAGCGGCCTGCTCCGGCTGGATTACCTGGTCTCCGATGCTCACACCTTTACGCTGCGAGGCGATTGGCAGAGCACCAACCAGGACCCGACTCGCATCGGCCCGGTGGCGCTGCCCCAGACCGGCGGCGTCACCCAATCCTCCAGTGGTGGTGGGATGGCGACACTGACCTCCCGTTTCGGAGTCGCGATCATCAATGAAGGGCGAGTGTATTTCACCGGCGCCCATCGCGACGGGAATCCCTTTCAACCACTGCCCGCCGGGCGGGTCCAGGTCGCCTCCGAGCTGACCGACGGCGCGCAGGGCATCACCACGCTCTCCTTCGGAGGCAACACCTCGCTTCCCACCCGGAGCCGGAGCAGCGGGATCGAAGCGGGCGACGAGCTCTCCTGGCTCCCGGGAGACGGAGCCCATCGCATCAAGGTTGGAGGACTCTGGAATCGCCGCAATTCTTCCGACCTCGTCTCCGCCAATCAGTTCGGGACCTTCTACTACAACTCGCTGGAAGACTTCGAGGCGGACCAGCCGGCTTCGTTCACCCGCACCCTGGCGCCACTGCGCCGCACCTCGTCGGCCAACGACTTCGCTCTCTACAGCGGCGATACCTGGCGGCTCAGCTCGGCACTCCAGTTTACCTACGGGTTGCGCTGGGAAGCGACCAGCCTGGGGAATGCTCCCGCCTACAATCCCGTGGTGGATTCCGTCTTCGGCCGCCGGACCGATGCCTTTCCCAGCGACCGGCACCTGAGCCCCCGGGTGGGATTCAACTACATCGTGGGGGCAAGCGATCGGGGGATTCCTTCCCTGGTGCTGCGCGGTGGGGTCGGTGAGTTCCGCAGCCGGATCTCTCCCGGTCTCGCCGCCTCCGCGGTGACCGCGACCGGACTCTCCAGGTCGGAAGGGCAGATCGATTGCGTGGGCGCTGATGTCCCGGTGCCCGATTGGGCGGCATACCGCCAGGACCCGTCAACGATTCCTACCTCTTGCGTGAGCGGAGGCGGGCCCGGCACGGTGGCCGCGCGAAATGTCACCGTCTTCGGCGACGGTTTCGGGGCTCCGCGAGCCTGGCGGGCATCGTTGGGAGTACAAAAGACGCTGTTCGGCCTGATGCGGTTTTCGGTGGACGGTAACTATTCCCACGGGGTGAACCAGACCGGATACCGCGAGCTGAACCTGAGGAGCACCCCGGCCTTTACTCTCGCATCCGAGGGGAATCGCCCGGTCTACACGCCCGTGGCGGATATCGTCCCGCTCACCGGCGCGGTCGGATTCACCGGCTCGCGCGCCGACACCAGCTTTGGCCACGTGCTGGATATCGGATCGGACCTGCAATCCGAAGCCTACCAGGTGGCGCTCGGGATCAGCGGGATCACCCGTTCCGGCATCATCATCAACGGCTCGTACACCTGGTCCCATGCACGAGACATCGCAACCGGCGTGGGCTTCGGCAGCGGCAGCACGTCCGGGAATCCCAACCACGGCCAATGGGCGGCCAGCGATTTCCAGCGCCGCCATTCCTTTCTGCTCACCGCGATGCTTCCCATCGGGCGCTCGTTGGAGCTCACCACGATCTCTCGGCTCACGTCGGGCGCGGCGTTTACGCCGTTGATCGGCTCGGACGTCAACGGTGACGGCTATCGCAACGACCGGGCGTTTGTTTTCGGGGCCGGAGCCCCCGCCGCCGTCACCGCCGGAATGCAGAACCTGCTTGCCTCAGCGCCGGGCCGGATGCGCAGCTGTCTCGAGAGCCAGCTCGGCCAGGTCGCCGGTCGCAATAGCTGCATCGGCCCCTGGCAGGCATCGTTGGACCTCCAGCTCAACTGGCGTCCGGCCTTCTGGGGACTCGCCCGCAAGGTCAGCATCCAGCTGGTCACGGCGAATCTCCTGGGCGGCCTCGATCAGCTGTTCCACGGCAACGACAATCTTCATGGCTGGGGCCAGACAACGCGTCCCGACGCGACCCTGCTCTATGTGAACAGTTTCGACCCGGGCACCCAGGCGTTCAACTACTCGGTGAACGAGCGCTTCGGCGCGAGTAACGCGTCCTCCACCGCGATCCGTTCTCCTTTCCAGATCGGGATCCAGGCCCGGGTCACGATTGGCCCGGACCGGAGCCGCCAGGCGTTGGACCAGCTGCGAGGCGGAGGCCCCGGTGGCCAGGGCTTCAACCAGCAGGCGATGCTGGACCGCTTGCGCGAGGCGTGGGTCAATCCCGCACGGGCCGTGCTGCTGCTCAAGGACAGCCTGCAGCTTACGGCCGACCAGCAGAGCCAGATCGCCGTGCTGGCGGACTCGGTGGACGCCAGGCAGGAAGCCCTGATCTCCGCGCTCAAGACCCAGCTGGACCAGGCCGGTCCGTCGCCGGATCCGCAGCGGCTCTTTGCCTCGCTGCAACCGCGCTTCCAGGAAGGGATGACGATGACCCGGGACGCCGTCACCCGGATCCAGGCGCTGCTTACTGCGGAACAATGGGCCAAGGTTCCCGACAACGTCAAGAACCCGGTGCGGCGCTTCGGCGGCGGGGGCCGGGACCGGCCGCAACAATGAATCGGCTTACCGCTATCCTGTGCGGGTTGATGCTGGGCCTGGCGTGTCAACGGGACAAGGCGCGTGAGCAGGTGCCGGAGCAGGTGCCGGAGCAGCGGCCCACTGCCGAGCTTCCTGCGACATCCCGGCCCACGATAGTCTTTCTGGGAACCAGTATCACGGCGGGCTTGGGTCTCGATCTACCCCAGGCCTATCCGGCACTGGTTCAGCGCCGGCTGGATTCGTTGAGTTTGCCGTACCAGGTCATCAACGCGGGAATATCAGGGGAAACCTCGGCGGGCGCTCTACAGCGGATCGACTGGCTGCTTCGGCAGAAGCCGGCCATCCTGGTCATCGAGACCGGGGCCAATGATGGCTTGAGAGGACAGGAGCCGGCGGCGACCAAAGCAAACATCCAGGGCATCATCGACCGGGTGCATGCGGTGTCGCCCAAAACCAGGATGGTGCTGGCGGGGATGCGGACTCTGCCCAACATGGGCGGGCGCTACCTGGCGGAGTTCGTGCGGATCTACCCGGACCTGGCCCGGGCCAACAACCTTCCTTTCATTCCATTCATTCTCGAGGGAGTCGGAGGGGTGGATTCTCTCAACCAGGCCGATGGCATCCATCCGACGCCCGCCGGCCAGCGCATCGTCGCGGACAATGTCTGGCGAGTGCTCGGGCCTCTCGTCACTCGCCGATAGGCAGGCCAGGAACGTCGGTGTCTCCCCCGCCGCTGCGGAGGCGCTCCCGGGCGTCTTCCGCCAGCTTCAGATACAGCCGGTGAAACCGGTGTAGCTCCTTTTCCGACAGTTCCTCCAGATCGCATAGCGCGGTGTGGGCTCCCTCGTGGGATCGGAGCAGCTCATCCAGCTTCAATTGAATCGCCTGGGTATCCCGGTTCTGGGTATTCTGAATCAGGAACACCATGAGGAACGTGATGACCGTGGTCCCGGTATTGATGACCAGCTGCCAGGTATCGCTGAAGTGAAAAATCGGGCCGGTCGCTGCCCATGCGAGGATCACGGAGACCGCAATGAGAAAGACGGCAGGTTGCCCCGCCGTCCGCGCCGCCCATTTCGAAAAACGGGTAAAGAAATCTCTCCGTCCCAATTGAAAGTGCATGGAGCTCTCCGATAGAGGTCTGCTACTCCAGTTTCGCGTCGAGAGTCATTTCCACGTTTCCCTTGAGCGCCCCGGACACCGGGCAGCCATTCTTGGCGCCCTCGGCCGCCTGCTGAAACGCGGCTTGATCGATCCCCGGGACGGTGCCCCGGACTTCCAGCTGCATCTTCGTGATCTTGAAACCGTCCCCCACTTTTTCGATAGTGCATTGGGCGGTGGTCTTGATGCTGGTCGCCGGATGGCCGGCTTTCTCCAGTCCCCCGGAGAGCGCCATGCTGAGGCAGGCGGCATGCGCCGCGGCGATCAACTCCTCCGGGTTGGTCCCACCGGTGCCCTCAAAACGGCTGGCAAAAGTGTAACTCCCGCTGAACCCACCGGAGCCCGCCTGGTAACGGCCCGTGCCGCCCTTCAATCCGCCATTCCACTCCGCTGAAGCCTTGCTGGTCGGCATATCGGAAATTCCTCATTTTAGAGTCGCCACGCGCCGCCGAGCGACACGCGAAAAAACGAAATCCCTTCGATTTTGGTCCAGCGGCCTTCCAGGTAGACCTGGGTACCGGGCCGGGGAACCGGCTTGAAGCCGACGACCAGGTTGAAGCCGGTGCCGCTGTCTTTTCCGCTGAAGTCGCGGTGAAAATACGCTATGCCGGCTCCAATGTAGGCGAGGTCCCGGGCGCCGTGCAGAGCCACGTCACCGTTGAGCTGGTAGTTGTGGTCTCCGCTCAGCCCCACGTCGCCACTCGGGCGCAGGTCGATCGAGCCGAGCATCGGCATCCGGAAATACCCTCCCACGATCCATTCGTCGTCATGGAACTGGCGGCCGCTGTGAACCCCGATCTCGGGACTCACCAGCACCCTGCCGCTCCGGCTCTGGGCGTGGGCGGTCGCAACCAGCAGAACGGGAAGCAGGGAGGGAAGCAACCACCTGGCGCATCGTGTCATGGAGTCAGTGACCGCTTGCAGTGTTGGGGCCGAGGACCTCGCGTACTCGCTGCGCCAGGTCCTGAGGCGTAAAAGGCTTCTGGAGAAACTCGACACCGGCCTCGAGCACGCCGTGGTGCCCGATCGCTTCATCCGCGTAGCCCGACATGTACAGTACCCGCAGGTCCGGCTGTTCCCGGGCCAGCCGCTCGGCCATTTCGGGACCGCTCATTCCCGGCATGACCACGTCGGTCAGCACCAGGTCCAGCTGGCCACTGTGCTCGGAAACCATCCGCAGCGCCTCGCGCCCATTCGCGGCTTCCAGGACGACATAGCCTTTGCTGCGAAGGACCCGGCGCGCGAGCCGGCGCACCGCGACTTCGTCTTCCACCAGAAGAATAGTCTCGGACCCGCGCGCCGCGGTGCCGAGGCGGGGATCGGGAGCTGAAATGTCGAGCGGTGTATCGACCCGGGGCAGGAAGATGCGGATGGTCGTCCCGCTGCCAGGCGAGGACTCCACGGTGATGTACCCGCCACTCTGTTTGACGATCCCGTACACCGTGGCGAGGCCAAGGCCGGTGCCTTTGCCGACTTCCTTGGTGGTGAAGAACGGCTCGAAGAGGTGAGCCCGGGTGTGCTCATCCATGCCATGTCCCGAATCTGTCACCGTGAGAGCCACACACGCGACAGGCGCATCCTTCCACTCGCTGGGGGGCTCGGCATCCTCCGTGGAAATGACCAGGGTGCCGCCTTGCGGCATGGCGTCACGGGAGTTGATGGCAAGGTTGAGGAGGATCTGTTCCAGCTGGGTGGGATCCGCCCGTACCCGGCCCAGCCCGGGGCGGAAACGGGTGATCAGCTCGATGTCCTCACCGATCAGCCGGCTCAGCATGCGCCGGGTGCCTTCGATGACCGAGGTCAGGTCGAGCGTCTTGGGGCTCAGCACCTGGCGGCGACTGAACGCGAGCAGCTGTTGCGTCAGCGACGCGGCGCGGGTGGCCGCCTTGCGGATCTCGTTCAGGTCCTCCTTCGCGGTCCCGCCGTCCTGCAGATCAAGGCCCAGCAGCTCGGCGGAGCCCAGGATGGCGGTGAGCAGGTTGTTGAAGTCATGCGCAATCCCGCCGGCCAGCCGGCCTACCGCTTCCATCTTGGCGCCTTGCCGGAGCCGGATCTCCATTTCGTTCCGCTCGGTGACGTCACGGGCTACCAGCAGGTGCCGCCCCGGCAGCACGTGGGCCCGCGCGCTCAACTCCACCTCGCGCCGGGTCCTCTCGTCCAGCAGCATGGTGAAGTTGCCCTTGAATTCTCCAGCCTCGATGAACTCGGTCCACTTTTCGATGACCAGGAACCCGGGAGGGCAGAACCGGTCGATCACCTGCTGGACCAGCTGTTCCTTCGGCAGTCGAAAGAGAAGCGCGGCGGCGGGATTGGCATCGAGGAACCTGCGGTCATCGCTGACCAGGACCATGGCATCCAGGGCGCTGTCGAAGAGCGCCCGAAATTGTCGCTCGCGCTCCTGGAGATCACGTTCGTTCTCCTTGCGGTCCGATATGTCACGGATCGTCGCCACCACGGCCAGCACCGCCGACTCGCCCAGGCGGTTGACCGTGATCACTTCGAGATGCTTCCAGCTGCCATCGCGGTTGCGGTGGCGGTACTCGCCGGTGACGGTGGTACCAGGGCGGTTCAGGCCCTCGGAGAACAGCCGCATCGCGCCTGGCCGGTCCTCGGGATGGATAAAATCGAAAATGCGGTGGCCGATCAACTCGTCGACCTGGTAACCCAGGATTGCCGTGGCGGACCGGCTGGCGTAGAGGACGGTGCCGTCCTGGCCCAGCCGCTCGATACCGTCCGAGAGATTTTCGACCAGGGCGCGAAAACGCTCTTCGCTCTTGCGGATCTCATCGAAATGCAGGGCGTGGTCGACGGCGCTGCGGAGCGTGTGCTCGAGGAGGTACTCGTCCAGCCGGCTCTTGTCGAGGTAATCGGAGCAGCCGGCCAGCAGGGCTTCCAGGCCCAGGTTGTCGTCGCCGGGGCCGGTAAGGAAGATCATGGTGGCCGCCGAGCCCAGCGCCGCGGCAGCCCGAACCAGCTCGAGGCCCTCCCGGTTCCCCAGCCGATGATCGATGAGGTAGGCGTCGTGGGTCTGTGCCCGCACCGCCTCCAGCCCATCTTCGTATCGCGTTGCCCGCTCCAGTTGAAACCGGTCAAAGCGGGCCGACCCGAGCAGCCGCCGGGTCAGAATGAAGTCATCTTCATTCTCATCTATGAGCAATACCCGAATAACCCGTTGGGTCATGTACTGGACTATAAAAGGACTGAGGACTTAGTGCTAAGACCAAAGACACAGGACCGAGGTCCTGTTTCTAGTGGGCGCGCAGTATCCGGGCTGCGGGGATTCCCAGGACCAGTCCGAGACCGGCTACGAGGAGGACCGTATTGGAACCTCCGCCGCGGCCCGGCTCACTGGCTCCCAGCATTGCCGTCTGCTGCCGCAGTGCGGCGTCCACGTCCTCGCTGGTGACGACCCGGGGAACGATCCACCGCCCGCCTTCCGTCTCCCGGCTCGGCACCTGGACCGACGCCACCTGGCCCTGCTTTCCCAGCGTGACCAGCATCCCCGCGCCTTCATTGCCCTGGCCCATGTTCAGAGCCAGGACCCACACGCCCTCCGTGCCGGGATGGTAGCGGATCGCGTACACGCCGGGCTTGTCGGTGGCGACGATTTCCAGCTGCTGGGTCTGGCGCCGGCCGTTCAGGATGCCTTCAGCAGTTCCCCTCAGGGCATACTGCGTCGGGGTCCCGTGATGGTAGGTGTGCACCAGGAAGAAGGCGCCCCGGGTCGAGGCCTCATGAGGATTGGCCGGCATTTCAAGCGAGATCCACGGCGGACCGGCGAGCGCGGGCGTGGCGGCGACCAGCCCGCTTGCGACTGCCGCTGCCATGGCAACGGTCCAGCGAATCATCGGAGTAGACATTGAAGTATCCTCGTGTGGAAGTGGCGAGCTGTTGACGAGGATGAGATGCCGCGGGCCCGGCCAGGGTTTGGGACTACTTCTTTCGCAGGACGATGGGACCCTTGAAGGTCCGCACGTTGATGTTGGCGCTGCCGGTCAGCGCCGTGATATGGAGTTCTTCCCCGGCGCCCTGCCTGGTCGGCCGGCGCTCCGGAGCGAATCCATTGGTAATCGTGCCCTCGTACGTGGAGAGATCGAACTCGGCGCTGAGGTCCGCGGGCAGGAGCAGGTCTACCGGGCCGCTGTGACTCTCCACCGTCAATGCGCCGTCCCGCGCCAGCGCACCGGAGAAGTTGAGCTTGCCGCTCACCGTCTCCATGCGTACCCGGCGCATGCCGGAGGACAACAGGGTGACGTCACCACTGACCGTCGTGGCGCCCACGTCTTCTCCACCGCCCCGGAGAGTGATGGTGCCGCTCGCGGTCTTGGCCCGCATCCACGGCCCATTGGCGATGACTTCGATGCTGCCGTCCATGGTTTCGAGGTTCAGCTGGTCGGGACTTCCCTCAAATCGAATGTTCCCGCTGGTGCTGGAAACATCCACTCCGCCTTGCAGACCGGACAGGTCGATACTCGCCGTCGCGGCCTTGATCCACACCCGCGACCGGTTCGGCACCTTCACGATGAGGTGCGCCGGGGCCTGGTCCAGGTCCAGGGGAGACTCGATTCCCATCTTGGCGCCCCGGGTGCCGCCTCCGAAGAAGAAGCGATTCTTGAGTGGATCGCCGATCGTTGCGACAACCGAGATGGTGTCCCGGTCCCACCCCTCCACCCGGACCGAGCCGTTCAGGTTGTAGATCCGGATCGAGGCGTCGGGATCGATGGCAAGCTTCCGCTCCACCCGCTGCGGCGGGCTGGCCTGGGCCAGGCCGGAAGCAACCGGCAAAGCCAGGAGAAGGAGGCCGAATCGGAGCAAGCGGGATCCGCGCATCAGCTTTCCACGTTGTGCGCCGCGCGCTGGAGCAGGTCGATCTTTTTCTCATAGGAGGCCCAAAGCAGGGCAGTGACCTGCTGATTGCGCGGGTCGCTGGCCAGTGCCGCCTGGGTCTCTTCGATCGCCTGGTCGATCACCCTCAGGTTCTGCTCGATAACCCGGAACGCCGGCTCGCCCAGGTCCTTGCGGTGGGCCTGAAGCGTGCGTACCAGCTCCTCGGCCGCCTGGCGATAGCCCACTTCAGTCGAATGGAAGTCGCTGCTGCCGAACGCCGGTTGCAGGCTGCCGGTCCGGGTGAGAAGCGCAGTAACACCGGACGACAGGGCCACGAGCACGACGCCCGCCGCGATGAGCCAGGGCGCGCGCTGCCACCGGGGACGGTTGCTGCGGGTAACCGAGGGGACTTCGCGAATCTGCTCACGGATTCCCCCCCACAGGTCATGAGCCGGAGTAATGGTACCGGTAAGCGCAGCGGTCCTGGTCCGGAGCGTACGCTGAAACCGGAAGTCAGCCGCGCACTCGGCACAGCTGAGCAGGTGCTGCTCCACCGCCTCCGCTTCCAGGCGGTCCAGGGTTCCGGCGTGGTACCGGTCGAGGTAGTCGAACAATTCGAGGCAGGTCATCGGTCCAGCATCTCCCGTAGCAGGCGGCGAGCGCGGAACAATTGGGCTTTCGAAGTTCCCGCGGCGACGCCGCTCAGTTCAGCGATTTCTTCGTGGCGGTAGCCTTCGACATCGTGCAGGACAAAGACGGCGCGGGCCCCGGCGGGCAGAGCGGCGATCGCGGCGTCCAGGTCCATCCGGGTGCCGGGCCAGGGCGATCGGCCCGGCGACTCGAGATCTTCCAGTCCCTCAACCGGCTGCACCCGGCGTTCCCGGCGGCCGGTGGCCCGCTTCTCGGCCAGAACCACGTTGACCGCCAGCCGGTGAAGCCAGGTGGAAAAGGCGCTCTCTCCCCTGAAGGTGGCGAGCCTTCTCCAGGCCTGGACAAAGACGTCCTGGGTCAGCTCTTCGGCATGCCCCGGGTCGGCGGACAATCGCAGGCAGAGCGCGTAGATCCGCTCCACCGTCCGGTCGTACAGGGACCGGAAGGCGTTCTCGTCGCCGCCCCGTGCCGCCAGGACCAGCTCGTTCACGTCGGGGACGCTACCCTCCGGACGGCCCGGCTTGCGGCGCGGACCCGCGCTGGTGATAAGGGAAAGAGAGGTATTGGTCGCCACACTGCCTATGATGCCGGCCGAGGGCGCCGGGTTGGGAGTGCGGGCGAACGACAGTCCGCCCCTAGGATTCAACCTTCACCACCTCGACGATCGGACCGATCATGCAGGTGCTCATGAGGTCGGGGCGGGCTCGCACCTCGAGGGTGGCCTTCCTGCCATCCTGAAGCAGGCCGGCCGGCGCGCCGGCCCTGGCGATCTCGAAACTGCGGCCGTCATCGGCGTCAAACCGCCAGCAGCCACCCTCGATTCCCACGGCTCGCACGGTCCCGGTCAGTCGCAATTCACTCTCCCTTGAACTGGGCCAGCACAACGTTTGTCCCACAGGGAGCGCGGACGCCAAACTCCCGTGATCCATAGAATGTAGTCCGCTCGGGAACCGTCACCGGCAGGCCGGCGAGACGGGGGATGAACTCTTCCAGGTTCTCGACCTCAAGGAACAAGTTGGTCCGGGAGATGAACGGCTCCGCCGCCATGGCGGGAACGTCCCGGGCCACACTGGCCCGGCTCTGGTACATCACCTCCAGCTGATCCCGGACCAGGATGACGAATCCAAGGCTGTCTCCTTCCGGAACCTCGACCGTGGCGGCGAAGCCCAGCCGATCGGTCCAGAATCCGAGTACCGGTTCGATGCGGTCAACAAAGATCACTGGGGTAAGCTTTTTCATGGGACACCTCCATGTCCGTTGGGGCTTGACTTTCGTGACTAGTCTAAATTAGACTAGTGGCAGATGAAACGCAAGCCCCCCGGCGGATCCCGCAGCATCGGCCTCACGACCCCTGACCTGGTCGTACTCACCCTGCTCTCCGAGCGGCCGATGCACGGGTACGAGCTGAACGCCGAGCTGGAGCGGCGGGATGTCCGGGACTGGGCCGGGATCTCCCGCCCCCAGGTCTACTATTCAATAAACAAGCTTGCCGATCTTGGACTCCTGGAGGCGGTGGAATCCAGCACTCCAGCTACTGGCCCTGACCGCAGGATCTATCGTCCCACTTCCCTCGGTCAGCGCGGCCTGGCCGACACCCTGGAGCGGACGGAATGGGCCACGCAACGTCCGCCGCCGCCTTTCCTTACGTGGCTGGCCATGGCCTGGC
>JBDTTZ010000479.1:0-3781 GCA_040008015.1 Gemmatimonadota bacterium | reverse complement strand
GCCGGGGCGGTAGTGGATCCGGAAGTGAGTGGTGTGGGCGGTGAGCCAGCGACCGGAGGAACTGACTTGGGCATCGGAAAGCGACACGAAGGTGAGGCAAAAGAGGGCTGCCAGGCCGAGTCTGGCTTGCGTCACCGCCAGTTTCCTTCGAGGGCTACCGTTTTCAACTCGGAGACTCAGAGGCTCAGAGAAAACAATCAATTGACAACCACAAGTCGGCATTGAGGAGTGTAGTTGTTTCGTGTTGATTAGCTAGCTAGCCAGACGGGACGCGCGGCGGCTTTAGTCGTCTTGTAGTTACCGGTTTGTTATGCCTCTGAGCCTCAGAGCTAAACGATCCTCAATGCTCAATTGCCCGGTAGTGCCCTACCGCCAGCTTCCCTGGATGGCCACCGTTTTCAACTCAGAGCCTCAGAGGCTCAGAGAAAACCATGAATCCGCAGCAGTAACAATGAATCAACAATGGAGTGAGTTCATTTCTTTTTGATTGGCTACCATTCCAGACGGGAAGCGCGGCCGTCTTATTTGTTTTGTTCTTACTGTTTGGTATACCTCTGAGTCTCTGAGCCTCTGAGTTGAAAACGGCAGTCACGCTGAGGTCGCCCGACGACCCCTCGGCGATCCTCAATGCTCCGGCTCATGCCAGGCACTATTTCTGGTTCGTTCTCTCTCGCAGGAACCTCTCGACACCGTTGAACACCCCCTGGGCATACAATCGCTGTCCCTCCGGATCTCTCAAGGCATTCTCCTGGTCGGGCATCATCATGAACAACCCCTCACAAAGAATTGCCGGCATCCAGGTCGGGCGCACCAGCGCGAGGTCGCCCCGGCCCACGCCCAGATCGCGCAAGCCGAGCGATTGCACCAGCCCGCGCTGCACCGCCATGGCCAGCGGCACACTCTGGGGATGATTGTAGAACACGCTGGTCCCGTTGTTGGTGAACGGGTTCACGCCATCGGGCAGCGCGTTGTTGTGAATCGAGACCAGCAGATCCACGTTCAGACTGTCGGCCAGCTTCACGCGGGGGTAGAGGTCCACCGGGACATCGGTGGTGCGGGTCATGATGACTTCCGCACCGGCCTGCTGGAGCAGATCCCGCAGAATCAGGGCGACCGCGAGGTTGGCCTCCGCTTCGCGGAGCCCGGTGGGACCGGTCGCGCCCAGCGGTGGATGCCCAGGATCCACTTCGATGCGGAGACCTCGGAAGGGCCGGGTGTTATCGAAAACCGGTGGGCGCCGGATTTCAAGGATGAGATCGTTCTGTTTCCAGCGGGTGCGATAGCCCCAGACCGGCACGCGGAGATCGACGTTCAGGGTGACTTCGTCGGCCGTGGGCTGGCTCCAGGATATCGTCCGCACCAGCGGGTCGGTCCCGCCGTAACGAATCCAGTTTACATCGCCGACCGCGCTGTAGATCCTGAGATCGATGCCGCGCTCGGTCTCGGTCACCTCGAATGGCACCCGCTGGCTCATCGGGATTCGGAGACTGACCCGGTCCGCCATCGGCGTGAGCGTCGTCGAGCCGACCACCGAGACCAGCGGCGGCATTCCGGCGGGGAGCGGTTGCGCGTCCGCCGCCGAAATCCAGCTCTGCGCACCCCGGGAGAGCTGGAGCCTCAGGTCATTGTTGATCCGCCCGCTCACCAGGGCGCGGGTGCCGGTGGGAAAGAACCAGTGGTAAGTGCCGCCGACGACCGCGCGACCCACCGTGATGCCGTCGGTCTGGCCGGTGCGGGCGGTGTCGTCATCCAGCTGAATGAGAAATGGGAGCGAGTCCAGGACTGCGATCCGAATCGGCCAGGGTGCGCGGACCGTGTCGGCGCCGAGGATCGCCTCGATGATGGGCAACGAGTCGGTGCTGGGGACCGGCGACGGCTGAACCGTGGGAGCCTCACCCACGAGCGGCCCGATGTAGCGGCCCAGTGGATGGGCCCGCATGGCAGCGACGTAGCGGTTGCTCTTGAGCGGGCCGATCAGATTGGTGGTATCACGATCGAAGGCCCGGATGCCCCAGCTCACGTCGTCGTAGCCGGGATCGGTGACGAACGGGATCACCTGGCCACCGGGCAGCACGGCCCGCACCCGGGCACCCTCCGCCGCGCGTACCGAGAGCGGGAGCAACTCGCCGGCCGGCCACCAGATCCTTCCCTGCGGACTGACCGATGCAGGATCGATCCACACGCCGGATTGCGGTGGCGTGAAGCGTCCGGAGCGGCGCGCCGTGTAGCTGAGATGGGTGGAGTCAACGGCGTTCCGGGCGGTGATCTCGAGGTCCATCACGCTGTCGCGGGGCAAGGCGACCCACCCGATCCAGGCGCCGTTGGGCCAAACGGCGACCGGCTGCCCGTTCACCGTAAGGGTGACGTCTCCGCTTCCCACGCTGCCGAAGATGAAGCTGGAGTCGCGCGCGACCACCCGGTCGGCGGAGGAGGGATAGACGACCTTAATGGCGAGGGGACCCCGGGCGACCGGAACCGGCGGGAGATGGCCGGCCGGGGTGATGGTGGGACGGTCCCGCGTGCTATCCGGCACCGAAACCGCCATCGGCTGCATTCCGGGGGCGGAACCGGACAGGCCGCAACCCACCGTCCCGGCCAGCCCCAGGCACCCCAGAAGAATCAGAACCCGGCTCATGCGTCCAAGGTACACTGTGACTAGGACTTACGCCAAGCGTGCCATGTTGACGCTCACCCCTTCACACCGTAGATTCACGCTCACACCAAATGAGGGAATGTGGGACTGTGGGAATGTGGGAACGCCGCCGAGTTGTTCCCTCATTCCCCCCATTCCCGCATTCCCAAGTTCCCTAGGAGGGCAAGACGGCTGACATCGGTGCTCCGAAAGGGGCAGGCGGCGTTCCACCCACCCGCGTGCAGCGGACTAACGATTCCGAGCAGAAATGTCCCACCTGCTCGGCGATGATAGTCCCCAATCTTCCATTCTGCGGTCAATGCGGCACCAAGGTTGGGCCGGAGCGCGCCGGCGTGGCGTGTACCACCTGCGGCCTCCAGAGTCTGCCCGATCTCAAGTTCTGTCCCGCCTGCGGCACTACCTTGCCGGTCAGTGGTACCAGCGCCAGGGTCCTCGCCCCCGTCACCGTGAAGCTCACTCTGCTCGACCGGGCCGGAACCATTCTCAAGGAATTCCCCCTCAATCGCCCGGTGACCAGCCTGGGCCGCCAGGGGGCGGACCTGACCTTCGCGGAAGATCCTTATCTCTCGCCGTTGCATGCCCAGCTGGTGAACGCCGCGGGCCAGGTTCGGCTGCGCGACCTGGGAAGTCGCAACGGGACCTGGCTGTTCATTGACGAGCCGCAACGATTGACCGATGCCGACACCATCCTGATCGGCGGCCAGATCTTCCGTTTCCGCCGGCTGGGTTACCCCGGTCCTCGGCCGCCCGAGCAGGATGCCACGCGCCGCATGGGAAGCCTCATCCCCGGCGCCGACATCGCGTCGCTCACCCAACTCCGGAGCGATGGCAGCGCGCGCGATATCGTCCACCTCTCGCCCGGGCGCACCCTTACGATGGGCCGGGAGCAGGGCGACTGGCAGTTCCCCTACGATCCCTCGATGAGCTCGCTTCACGCCACCGTGCGCAGTGAAGACGCGGACTTCGTCATCACCGACGTGGGAAGCCGCAACGGGATCGCCCTCTCGATCAAGGGCGAGCCCCTGCTCCGGAGCGGGGCCCGCATCCTGATCGGCGACCAGCTGCTCAAGGTGGAGTTCTCGTGAAGTTCTGTCCCGTCTGCGGAACCGAGTACGCCGACGAAGTAAA
>JBDTTZ010000478.1:0-2597 GCA_040008015.1 Gemmatimonadota bacterium | reverse complement strand
GACCAGGATTTACATCCCGATCGTCTCGATGCTGATCGTGTCCGCGGTGTTGAGTTGCCTGCTCTGGCTCTTCGGAAAGATCGGAGGTCGGTAGCAACCCCGGGCTGGCGCCCGGGGCTAAGGAATCCGCGGCCCTTCGGGCCGGACACCAGGACGATTCGATATCCCACGGTGTGTCTACCGCCTTACCGCCTAGGGACAGGGGGTTAGGGGTGCGCGACGGGGGCCAGGTGGTCGGAGATGGGAATGCCGGGCCAGCCGATTACCTTCCACCCCCGTACCGCCGTCCCGCTCCGACCCCGAGGCCGCTGTGAATCCCCGCCGTGTGCTGCTCATCTCGATCGCTGTCTTCGTTGCGGCGCTGCTCCTCCTGCCCGCGATGACCACGTCGCTCGCCGACTGGTGGTGGTTCCGTGAAATCGGCTACCAGATTGTCTTTACCCGGGAGCTGAGCACCCAGTTCGCCCTCTTCCTGGTCGGAGCCTTGCTGACCGGAGGGGTGATCTATCTCAACCTGCGGATCGCACAGCGCGGGCTGGTGGTCAATCCCATCGTCTTCACGCTGGGGGAGAACATCCCCAATGTCAACGTGGCCGCGATTCTCCGCCGGGTCACCCTGCCGGTCTCCCTCGTGATCGGCTTCCTGGGCGGCCTGGCGGCAACCTCGACCTGGGAGGTGGTGCTCAAGGCCCTCTACCGCACACCCTTCGGCATCACTGACCCGGTCTTCGGGCGAGATATCGGCTTCTACGTCTTCTCGCTGCCGGCGGTGTCGCTGCTTCTTGGGATTCTCTCTACCCTCGCCGGCTTCAGCCTCTTCTTTCTGCTTCCGATCTATTTCGTCCGCGGCGACATCAAGCTGGGCGCCCGGAAGATCATCTTCGAGCCTTCCGCGGCCACCCACCTGAGCATCGTGCTCGCCGCGATGCTGCTGCTCACCGCGATCCGGCTCTGGCTGGTGGATGCGCCGAGTCTCCTGTACTCGACCACCGGCCCGCTGGTCGGCGCCAGCTACACGGACATGCATGCCACCCTTCCCGCGATCTACGTCTCGGCGGTGCTGGCCGTCATCGCCGCGATCGTCATCCTGGTGGGAGCCCGGCGGGGCGCCCTGGCGCGGGTGGGACTCTGGGCGGTGGGGGGCTACCTGGTGGTGGCGTTTGTCGGACGGACGCTCTTCCCGGTCATCATGCAGAAGCTCATCGTGGCGCCGACCGAGCTGACCCGGGAGACGCCCTATCTCCGCCATCACATCGCCGCGACCCGGCAGGCCTGGGGCATCGACAGTGTGGAGACCCGGGAGCTGAACGGCGAGGCCAATCTCACTCTGGCCGACATAAGGGCCAACGCGCCGACCATCGAGAACGTGCGGCTCTGGGACCGCGACCCGTTGCTGCTGACCTTCGGCCAGCTCCAGGAAATCCGCACCTACTACGACTTCATCTCGATTGATGACGACCGCTACTGGATCGACGGGAAGTACCGCCAGGTCCTGCTCTCACCGCGGGAGCTGAACGTCGCATCGCTGCCGACCCGGACCTTCATCAACGATCACCTCACCTTTACTCACGGTATGGGTCTCACCGTGGGGCCGGTCAACCAGGTGACGACCGAAGGACTGCCAGTCCTGTTTATCCAGGACCTGCCCCCGGTGGCGAACGTCGCGTCGCTCAAGATCACCCGGCCCCAGATCTACTACGGTGAGTTGGCGAACGACTACGTCTTTGTCGGGACCAAACAGCGGGAGTTCGACCACCCCTCCGGCGAAGAGAATGTCTACGCCGCGTACGAGGGCACCGGCGGAGTCAAAGTGGGAAACCTGCTGCGCCGGCTGGTGCTGGCCGCCCGTTTCGGCTCCTCCAAGATCCTGTTCTCCCAGGACATCACCAGCGAGAGCCGGGTTCTCTACTATAGAAACATCGTGGACCGGGCGAAGAAGGCCTTGTCGTTTCTTCGCTTCGACCGGGATCCCTACCTGGTGATCACCGCCGACGGGAAGCTCAAGTGGCTGCTCGACGCCTACACCACGTCGAGCGGGTATCCCTATGCCCAGCCGGTCGACGACGGTACCAACTACATGCGGAACAGCGTCAAGGTGGTAATCGATGCCTACGACGGCTCGGTCACGGCCTATGTGAGCGTCCCGTCCGATCCAATCATCCAGACCTGGTCCCGCATCTTTCCCGGCATCTTCTCGCCGATGGACGGCATGCCCGCTGACCTCCGGGCCCATATTCGCTACCCGGACGACATCTACCGGATCCAGACCGCCCTCTACACCACGTACCACATGGAGGCGCCGGAGGATTTCTACCACCGGGAAGACCAGTGGCAGATCCCCGAAGTCGCCGAGGGCACCGGCGCCGTCCCCTTCATGCGGCACATCGTGATGAAGCTGCCGGACGAGCCGAACGCCGAGTACATCTACATGGTGCCGTTCACGCCGCGGGGGAAAGACAACCTCGCCGCGTGGGTGGTGGCGCGGAACGATGGCGCCGAATACGGCAAGCTTCGAGTCTATCGGCTGTCGCGCCAGAGCCTCGTGTTCGGTCCCCAGCAGATCGAGAACCGGATCAACCAGAACACCGAGATCTCGC
>JBDTTZ010000477.1:0-1590 GCA_040008015.1 Gemmatimonadota bacterium | reverse complement strand
GACCGGGAGAAGGGCATCAGCTACTGGACCAAGAACTACCGCACCGGCATCGAGAGTGACGATCCGGAAGCGATGAGCCGGAAGTACGAGTACTACGATCCGATCTACCTGCTGCCTGAGTCCGGCCAGCGATGGTGGAGGACCCAAGCGGCGTGAGAATAGGGTTTGTCATCCTGAGCGAAGCGAAGGATCTCAAGCTCGACAAGTGCGCAGCGCTCGTGGTACCTCGAGATCTCGATAAAGCTGCCCTTGAGATCCTTCGCTGCGCTCAGGATGACATACTGTGCTGGATTCAACATCGAGCCGGGAAACACCAATGCTGACCCACACCGAATCGAAGCCGTCGACCAAAGGCACCGAGATGCCGGACTATCCGCGGATCGTGACTCCACCGCCGGGCCCCAAGGCCAAGGCCATTGTGGACCGGGACAGCGAGTGGACCTCGCCCTCCTACATCAAGGAATACCCGCTGGCGATCGCGGGCGGCAAAGGCGCGATGGTCGAGGACGCGGACGGCAACCGCTACATCGACTTCATGGCGGGCATCGCCGTGTCGGCCACCGGCTACAACCACCCCAGGGTGGTCCAGGCGATCCAGGAGCAGGCCGGCAAGTTCCTTCACGTCTGCGGCACCGACTTCTACTTCGAGGGTTTTGCGCGCCTGGCCGAGCGGCTGGCCAAGTCGGTGGCCGGGCCCAGCAAGAAGCGGGTGTTCCTGACCAACTCGGGCACCGAGGCGGTCGAAGGCGCCATCAAGCTGGCGCGGAACCACACCAGGCGCACCGCGCTCATCGCTTTTCACGGCTCCTTCCACGGGCGGAGCTACGGCGGAATGAGTTTGACCTCGAGCAAGACCAAGCAGCGGAAGCATTTCGGGCCCTTTGTTCCCGAGGTCTACCACGTGCCGTTCGCCAATCCCTATCGGGATGGCGGAGACCAGGCGGCCATGGAGAGCTCGCTGGGCGCGCTCAAGGCCCTGTTCGACCGGCAGGTATCGCCCGAGGACGTGGCCGGCATTTTCGTCGAGCCGATCCAGGGCGAGGGCGGGTACGTCATTCCACCCATGGGTTTCCTCAAGGCGCTGCGCGAGATCTGCGACCAGTACGGCATCATGCTGGTGACCGATGAAGTGCAATGCGGCGTCGGCCGGACCGGGAAGATGTGGGCCAGCGAGTGGGAAGGCGTCGAGCCCGACATTCTCTGCACCGCCAAGGGGCTCGGCTCCGGTATGCCGATCGGCGCCTTCATCGCGAAGGAGTCGGTGATGACCTGGGAGTCCGGCTCCCACGGCTCCACCTTCGGCGGCAACCCGGTATGCGTCGCGGCGGCCCTGGCCACGCTGGATATCGTGCAGGAGTCGCTCCCCCACATCAAGACCATGGGAGAGCGGACCCTCAAGACGCTCAAGGAAATGCAGACTCGACACCCGGTCATCGGCGACATCCGGGGCCGGGGACTCATGATCGGCGTGGAGTTTGTGAAGGACAGGAAGACCCGCGAGCCGTACCCGGAGCTGATCGACCGGGTGACCGAGCGGGCGTTCCAGAAGGGGCTCTTGCTCCTCGGCTGCGGCAAGAGCGCGTTCCGGCT
>JBDTTZ010000476.1:0-4055 GCA_040008015.1 Gemmatimonadota bacterium | reverse complement strand
GGCAGGCCGTGGGTCGCCGCAAGACCAGCGTGGCCCGCGTGTACCTGACCCCCGGCACCGGCAAGTGGGATGTGAACGGCCGGACGCTGGGCGATTATTTCCCCCGTCCCTCGCTGGTGCAGCACATCCAGCAGTCGTTCACCGCGACCGACACGCTCGGCGCCTTCGACGTGAAGGCCCACGTGAACGGCGGCGGCCAGACCGGCCAGGCCGGCGCGCTGCGGCTGGGTATCGCCCGCGCGCTGGTGGAAGCGGACTCGACGCACCGTGCCAAGCTCAGGGCCAACGGGTTGCTGACCCGCGATCCCCGCGCCGTGGAGCGCAAGAAGGCCGGCCGCCCCGGCGCCCGGAAGCGGTTCCAGTTCAGCAAGCGGTAGTCTCGTACGACGGGTGGGTACGACGGGCCTCCGTGCCCGTCACACGCCCGTCGAAATTCGCACATCGCCGGATCTTCGTTCGGGTGCCCCCTCGGGGTTGAACGAAGAGATGAAGGCGATGGACGTCCCAACCCCAACGCAGATAGGACAGAACAGAAACGAATGGCTCAGCCAGAACTGAAGGACCTGCTCGAAGCAGGAGTACACTTCGGCCACCAGACCCGGCGGTGGAATCCCAAGATGCGGCGCTTCATCTTCGCCGAACGCTCCGGGATCTACATCATCGATCTTCAGAAGACGCTGCGCCAGATCATCAAGGCGCAGGAGCTGCTCAAGAGCGTCGTGCTCCGGGGCGACGGTGTCTTGTTCGTCTGCACCAAGAAGCAGCTGAAGGCCGTCGTCCAGGTCCAGGCGGAGAACTGCAGCGCCTACTACGTCACCGAGCGGTGGCTGGGCGGCATGCTCACCAACTTCCAGACCATCAAGAAGCAGATCCGCCGCTATCGTGACCTGGTCCAGGGCTCGGCCGAGGGCGATTTCGAGAATTACACCAAGAAGGAAAAACTGCTGTTCGAGCGGGAACGGGAGAAGCTGGCCCGGAACCTCGAAGGCATCAAGAACATGGCCCGGCTCCCCGGGGCGCTGTTCGTCGTCGATGCCAAGAAAGAGAAGATCGCGGTCGCCGAAGCCAACAAGCTGGGAATCCCGGTGGTCGCCATCGTGGATACCAACGCCGATCCGGACGTGATCACGGTGCCGATCCCCGGCAACGACGACGCGATCCGCGCGGTTTCCCTCATCACCAGCGCGCTCTGCGACACCATCCGGGAAGCCCGGGCCCAGGTGCCCGCCCGCGAAGTGGTCGAAGACGTCGAGGCGGAGACCTACAGCACCGACGCCGGCTCCGAGGGCGATGCCGAAGCCGAACGCCGCAAGCGGCGGCCCCGGCGCAAGCGCCGGCCCAAGCCCGAGGCGATCGCCGCCCGGATGAAGGGCGAGGGCGAAGGCAGCGGGACGGAAGTGGCAGAAGCAGCGGCACCGGCGAGCGGAACCGAAGGGTAAGGCTGGCTGTTCATGTAGATCGCCGCCGCTCGTTGGCCCTGGGGCCAGGAGCGGCGGTCCTAATATCCATACCAGAGGAAGCAACGATGTCGAGTACGGTGATTGCGCCCAAAGACGTAGCCGAGCTCCGCCGCCGGTCCGGCGCGGGCATGATGGATTGCAAAAAGGCGCTGGAAGAGACCAACGGGGACATGGACAAGGCCATGGAGCTGCTCCGCAAGAAGGGCATCGCCAAGGCGGAGAAGCGGGCCGGCCGCGAGGCCGCCCAGGGCCTGATCCTGAGCTACATCCACCACAACCACCAGGTCGGTGTGCTGCTCGAGCTGAATTGCGAGACCGACTTCGTGGCCCGCACCGAGCCCTTCCGGGAGCTGGGTCGCGAGATTGCCCTGCACATCGCCTCGGCCGATCCGCTCACGGTGCGGCCCGAAGACATCCCGGCCGACTTGATCGAGCGGGAACGCCGGATCGCGGACGAACAGGTCGCGGCCGAGGGCAAGCCGGAGGCGATGCGCGGCAAGATCGTCGAAGGTAAGCTCAAGAAGTTCGTCGCCGAGCGAGCGCTGCTGGAGCAGCCCTTCGTCAAGGACGATACCAGGACCGTCGGCCAGCTGGTCAAGGAAGCATCCGGCAAGATCGGCGAGGCGATCACCGTGCGCCGTTTTGCCCGCTTCAAGATCGGTGAAGCCTGATGGCCCCGGTCTTCTCATCCGCGCTCCTCAAGCTCTCGGGCGAGGCGCTGGCTGGGGAGAAGGGGTTCGGCCTCGACTACAAGGTCGTGGAGTCGCTGGCCGATGAGGTAAAAAAGGTGCACGCCACCGGCGTGCGCCTCAGCCTCGTGGTGGGCGGCGGCAACATCATGCGGGGTGGCGCCGCGAGCAAGGAAGGGGTGGACCGGGTCGCCGCCGACAACATGGGCATGCTGGCCACGGTCATCAACGCCCTCGCGGTGCAGGACATCCTGGAGCGCAAAGGGGTGAACACCCGGGTCATGACGGCGATCCGCATGGAATCGCTGGCTGAGCCCTACATCCGGCGCCGCGCGATCCGTCACCTGGAGAAGGGCCGGCTGGTGATCTTCGCCGCCGGCACCGGGAACCCGTTCTTCTCGACCGATACCGCGGCCGTCCTCCGCGCGCTGGAGATCGAGGCCGAGGTGATCCTCAAGGGCACCAACGTGGACGGCATCTACACCGCAGATCCCCGGAAAGACCCCCAGGCCAAGTTCATCCCCGAGCTGACCTTCCAGGAAGCGCTGGTCAACCGCTACGCGATCATGGATGCCAACGCGTTCGGACTCTGCATGGGCCATAACCTCCCGATCATCGTGTTCAACATCAACACTCCCGGAGCCGTGCATCGCGTGTTGCAGGGCGAGCGGGTGGGGACGATCGTGCGATGAGCACTATTCCGGAGCTGCTGAAGAATGCTCGCGACCTGATGCACAAGGCGGTGGAGAACACCAAGAAGGAGCTGGCCCACATCCGGAGCGGCAAGGCCTCGCCGGCGTTGCTGGACCTGGTCAAGGTCGATGCCTACGGCAGCACGGTCCCGCTCAACCAGGTCGGCATGGTGGCGGCGCCCGAGCCCCGGCTCCTCACGGTGCAGCCGTTCGACAAGTCATTGGCGCCCGCCATCGAAAAGGCGATCCGCGATGCCGACCTGGGTCTCAATCCGGCCAGCCAGGGCGGCCTTATCCGGATCCCGATTCCCCAGCTCACCGAGGAGCGGCGCAAAGACCTGGTCAAGCTGGTCCACAAGTTGGCGGAGGAGGGCCGGGTCGCCGTGCGTCACGCCCGCACCGACGGGCTCCACAAGGTCAAGAAGATCGACAAGATTTCCGAGGACGAGAAGACCCGGGGCGAGAAAGACATCCAGAAAGCCACCGACGACCACATCAAGCAGATCGACCTGCTGATCCAGGCCAAAGAAGCAGAAATCATGGTGATCTGAGACGATGCGGCTGTCATTCTGGAGCTTGAGATCCCTCGGCAGCGCCCGGGATGACATGACTCATGAGTGAAGACCTGCTCAAGACGATACAGCTGAACGGCGCGACCCCGACCCACATCGCCATCATCATGGATGGCAATGGGCGCTGGGCGCAGACCCGTTCACTGCCGCGCCCCTTCGGGCACCAGGCAGGCATGAAGGCGGTGCGGGAAGTGGTGGAAGGGTGCCTGGCGGCCGGGGTGGAGGTGCTGACCCTTTTCGCCTTCAGCCAGGAGAACTGGCAGCGGCCGCCCGACGAGATCGACGCGCTCATGGCGCTGCTCGAGGAGTACATCGCCAAGGAGCTGGACGAGCTGCGCTCCCAGGGCGTGGTGGTCCGGATGCTGGGCGACCTCGACCGGCTCTCGACCGGCGCCCGCGCCGCGGTCGATCGCATCATGAAGGAGACCGCCGCCGGAAGCAATCTCGATCTCAACATCTGCATCTCCTACAGCTCCCGCGCCGAGATTACGCGGGCTGCGCGAAAGCTGGGCGAGGCGGTGGCCGAAGGCCGGCTGGACCCCGCCGACATCGATGAGCAGGCGCTGGCCCGGGAGCTCTACACCGCGCCGTGGCCGGATCCCGATCTCCTGATTCGTACCTCGGGCGAGATGCGGATCTCCA
>JBDTTZ010000475.1:0-4580 GCA_040008015.1 Gemmatimonadota bacterium | reverse complement strand
GGGTTGCTTGCCTCTTCCCTGAGGCCTATCTTTAACTCATTGCCCCATCACCGCTTCCCTAATACCTGCCGAGCCGGATGAATCTCGAAAAACTGAAGGACGCGGCCCGCAAGTTCGAGCAGAAGGAGGATTGGAAGCGGGCCATCGAGGTCTATCAAAAGGCTATCGTCGAGTTTGAATCGGGCCAGGATCCCAATCCCGATCTCTCGATTTACAACCGGGTCGGTGACTTGCACATGAAGGCCAACGACCCGGCCGCCGCGGTGCAGGCCTACGAGCGCGCGGTGGACCTGTACAGCGACCAGGGATTCCTCAACAACGCCATCGCGCTCTGCGGCAAGATCCTCCGGGTGAACCCCGGGCGGATCCAGGCCTATCTCAAACTCGCCCAGCTGCATGCCCGCAAGAACGTGGTCCACGACGCCAAGAAAAACCTGATCGAGTACCTGGAGCGAATGAACCAGGTTCACCAGCTCGAGGAGGCCTTCAAGGCGGTCAAGGCATTTGCCGATCAGTTCCCCGGGAACCAGGATATCCGGCTCATGCTGAGCGATCTCCTGCGCGCCTCCTCCCGGACCACCGAGGCCCGGGAACAGCTGGAGAAGCTCACCGAAGATCTGGAAGCCAAGGGTGACGCGATCGGTGCCCGCCGGACCCGGGAAAGACTGCAGGCGATCAACGAGGAAGACAAAGCTCCGGTGGCGCGGGCCAGGAGGAACGACCTGGTATTCCTCGACATCGGGGTCGATGTAAAGGCCCCGGCCAAGCCGCCGCCGCCGCCACCGCCGCCGCGCCGGTCCACCGTTCGCGTGGCGCGGCCGACAGTCCGCACCACCCCGATGATGTCGCCCGAGGTGATGATCGACGAAAGCATCGTATCCACCAACCCTCCGGCCCCGCCACCCGGGGCGGCCCCGGCCCTGGATGAGGAACCGCAGCCGCTGGAGATCGAGACGTCGAGCCTCGCCAATGACGATCTGGATCTCGCCTCGTTGAACGCCAAGGAGGCGATGCCGGACCTGCTGCGCGCCGATGACGCAGTCGCCGCGCCGGAAGCGATGGATGATCTCGAGCCCACCAGTTTCGAGGGCGGCGGCGACGCGGAGCCGGTGGTCATGGATGGCCTCCTTGTCGATCCCGACTCGTCTACGCTGGACCTGGAGCAGACGATTTCGATCCTGGATGATGAATCCGGCCTGGACGATTCCGTGGCCCAGCTGGAAGGCGTCGAGAGCAGCGATGCGCTGATCGTGGAGGACACCGGCTCCGACATCCTCGAATCCGGCGAAGTCCCCGGGTCCGGCGAAATTCTCGATGCCGGCGAGATCATCGAGTCCACCGAGCTGGACGACGGCACCGACTGGGATATTCCGGCAGAGCTGGAACCGGTGGGCGTCGTCGCCGAGCCGCCGGCACCGGTCATCGATGGAACTCCGGAAGCGAGTCTCGCCTTCCTGCAGGTCGAGGAACCGGTTCAGCCCACCATCGAGGAGCTGGAAGACCGGATCCTGGACGACCCCGACAACCCCGAGAGCCATCGCGCCCTGGGCGAAGCCCTGCTGGCGACGGGAGATTCCGTCCGCGGTATCGACGAACTCGACCTCGCGCTGCTGGGCTATGAGAACCGCGAGGACTGGGAACATGCTCTCGACCTGATCCACGAGCTGATCCGGGTGGATCCCTCCAGCGTCCGGTACTACCAGAAGCGGGTGGAGGTGGCGTACCGGACCGGCGAGAAGGACCGGCTCATCGACGCCTACCTGGAGCTGGGCGATGCCCTGGTCCGCACCGGCGCCCTGGACAAGGCGCTGGCAGTGTACCGCCGGGTTGCCGAGCACGACCCGGACAACCCCCGGGCCCAGACTGCGCTGCTGACGCTGGGTCCGGCGGACGAACCCGTGTCGACCCCCGAGCCCGCGACGCATTCCAGGGCCAAGTCCGCGCCGGTGCCCGCCCCGGTCGATGAGGATGACTTCATCGATCTCGGAATGCTGGTCCGGGAAGATGCCGGGGCCGCAAAGGACACCCGGATGCGGGTGGAGGACGAGGAACCGACCGGGGACGAAGAGCGGGATTTCAAGGACATGCTGAGCCAGTTCAAGCGCGGAATCGAGCAGAACCTCGACGCCGAAGACTTCCAGGCTCACTATGACCTGGGCGTGGCGTTCAAGGAAATGGGTCTGCTCGATGAGGCCATCGCCGAATTCCAGAAGGCGCTGCGCTCTCCCGAGAGCCGGCTGCGCACTTCGGAAGCGCTCGGAGTGTGCTTTTACGAGAAGGACCAGCCGGCCATCGCGGAGGCGATCCTCAAGCGCGCGGTGGAGACTCAGGCCGGCGGCGATGATCAGAAAATCGGCCTGCTCTACTGGCTGGGCCGGTCCTTCGAAGCGCAGGCCAAAGTGGAAGAGGCTCTCAACACCTACCGCCGGGTCATGGCGGTGGACATCCAGTTCGGCGACCTGGCCGACCGGGTGAGCGCCCTCAATGCCGGGCGGGTCGGGTGAGCTCGCAAACCGCCCCGGTCTCCCTGCGCGAGCTGCAGGTCCCGATTCACGACCAGCTCGATCAGGTGAGCCAGGAGCTGCACCGGATCGTCAAGTCCGATTTCCCCCTCATCACCGAAGTCAACGCGCACCTGTTCCAGATGCGCGGCAAGATGTTCCGGCCGACCATGCTCCTGCTGGCCGACCAGGCCACCGGCTCGCGCGATACCCGCACCGCGACCCTGGCCGCCGTTGTCGAGCTGATTCACCTCGCCACCCTGGTGCACGACGATTCGGTCGATCACTCGGTGCTACGCCGGGGTATGCCGACCATCAACTCGCTGTACAGCCACCAGATCTCCGTCATCATGGGAGATTACCTCTACTCCCGGGCCGTGATCGAGCTGGTCGCGCTGGATGACCTGGAGCCGTTGCGGGTGCTGGGCCGGGTGACCAACGAGATGACGGTTGGGGAAATGCGGCAGCTGTTGTCCCACGAGCCGCTCGATTTCTCCGAGCCGGAATATGATCTGCTGATCCGGGCCAAGACCGCCTCGCTGCTCTCCGGCGCCTGCGAAGTGGGCGCCCTGCGCGCCGCACCGGAGGAACGGGCCGCACTGCGCCAGTTCGGGGATTACCTGGGCATGGCGTTTCAGATCGTGGACGACCTGCTGGACTACACCGAGCCGGAGGAAGTCACCGGCAAGCCCAGAGGGGCCGATCTCCGGGAACACAAGGTGACCTTGCCCCTGATTTCCGCCCTCCCCCGGCTCAGCGAATCGGAGCGCCGGCTGGTGAATCGCCTGATGGCGACGTCGGAGCCGAACGACAACATGATCGGGGAAGTCATCCAGGCGGTGTCCGCCGCGGGTGGACTGGAGTATGCGCGGGAGCGGGCCCACGCACTGGCCGGTCATGCCGAGCTGGCGCTCGACGCGCTGCCGTCCAATGCGGCAACCGAGGCGCTTCGGGCCAGCATCGCCTACGTGCTGGAGCGGAGGAGCTGATGGCGGGGGGCCCCCGCCGGCCGGCCTTCTACCTGGGCGTCCTCACCGCCGGTTTCGTGGTGGGCGGCTTCCTGACCGCGCTGCTGGAGCGCTTCCTTCCCGACAGCGTCGCCAAAGAGGTTTTTACCTACACGGTGTCCCCATCCATTGGCCCCGTCTCCCTGGACCTCCTGGTCATCAATTTGACTCTGGGGCCCCTGGGCATCCATGTTTCGATCCTGAGTCTGCTCGGCGTCGTGCTTGCCTACCTGGTAGCGCGATCGCTCTTCTAAGGAGAGTCTATGTTCGGCAACCTTGGCGTGTGGGAAATCCTCCTGATTCTGGTGGTCGTGATGCTGCTCTTCGGCGCCAAGCGGCTGCCCGAGATCGGCTCATCCATCGGCAAGGGGATCCGGGAGTTCAAGCGAAGCATTACCGATACCCAGGATGCGGTCATGAAACCGGAGGATCCGCGCGCCGTCTCTTCCGGTCGCCAGCTCGATGCTCCGCCAACCACCCCGCCGAGCGGCGGTGAACCCAAGCGGCTAAGCCAATGACGGGACAAGTGACAAGTGACAAGTGACAAGTGACACGTGACAAGTGACACGTTACAAGTGACAAGGGCAAAAAGGAGCGGGATTGGAAGCCTGAATACGGCCATCCGATCCCGCTCCATGTTTTCTGCTGACAGTTTGATTATCACACGTCACTTGTCACTTGTCACTTGTCCCGTCTATTGCCCCTTGTTCCCGGTCTGGGACCGGATCCGGTCCTGGGCGGCTTCGGCTTGGGCGGTGGTCCGGAACAACTCGGCCCGGTAGTCCTTGATGCTGGCCTGCTGGCGGAGGGCAGACATGTAATTCCGGATCCGCTGCTGCCGCTCCAGCTTGATGGCCGCGGCCCGGGTTTCATCCAGGGTGCGCACGAATTCGGCGGAGTCCGCCGGAATGCGGTCCAGCACCTCGATGAAATAGATCCCCTCGTCGGTATCGACGGCCTTGCTGGTCTGCCCCTTGGGGACCCCGAACGACGCGCCCACCAGCCGGGGATTGGGGAGCGGCGGGCTCAGCCGGGTGAAGGGTCCCAGGTCCTGGTGGGGAAGCTTGAGCGC
>JBDTTZ010000474.1:0-13551 GCA_040008015.1 Gemmatimonadota bacterium | reverse complement strand
CCGTTGAGAAGCGCGGTGAACGCCTGCTGCAGGAGGTCGAAGGACCAGCCGTCCGAAAGATCCCCCACCAGCACAGCATCAGCGTGGTCGGGCGGGCGTCCCTGCCCGACCGACGTACCGTCAACCAGTTCAAACCCCGCCAGGTCCTCCAACGCCTCCGACTTCACCAGCGGCAACAGCGTGCGGCATCCCAGCGATCGCGCCAGCTCGGCTCCCGCCAATAGGGCGGTGAATACCTCGTGCTCCACGACGGGGAACCCATAGCTCTTGAGCCGGGCGACGATGACGGAGCGGGGCCTGGAGGTGGTGTTGGTGAGGAACCGGCAGGGAACACCCTGGGTGTTCAGCTTCCGGATGAGATCAACCGCGCCGGGCAGAGCAGCATCGTTTTGATAGAGCGTGCCATCGAGGTCGAACAGGTAGGCAAGGGGCATGACATTGGGGGATTGGGGGATTGGGGAACTGTGGGATTGGAATAGCTCTCCTTCAATTCCCCAATCCCACAATCCCCCAATGTCTAGTAGCGTCCCAGGTAGCTGTCGATCTCCCACTTGGAGACCTGCAGGTTGTACTGAAGGACTTCGGCCCGCTTGGCTTCGATGAACCGCTCGGTCAGGTGCTCGCCCAGCGCCGCCGTGATCACATCGTCCTTTTCGAAGTACTCCAGCGCCTCGTGCAGGTCGCGCGGCAGCTCGTCGATCTTGAACTTCCGCCGGTCCCGGTGGCTCATCTCGAAGATGTTCCGGTTCACCGGCTCCCGCGCAGTCATCTTCTTCTCGATGCCGTCCAGCCCCGCAGCCAGCTGCACCGTCAGCGCGAGGTAAGGGTTGGCCGAGGGGTCCGGCATCCGGAGCTCGCAGCGGGTACCCAGTCCGCGCCGGTCCGGAATCCGAATCAGCGGGGAGCGGTTCCGCATGCTCCAGGCGACGTTCACCGGCGCCTCGTAGCCCGGCACCAGCCGCTTGTAGCTGTTGATCAGCGGGTTGGTGATGGCGCAGAAGCCCTGGGCGTGCTGCAACAGGCCCTCGATGTAGGACAGCGCGATCTTCGACAGCTTGGTGTCGGTCTTCGGATCGAAGAACGCGTTGTCCTTCCCCTTGAACAACGACTGGTGGGTGTGCATCCCGCTGCCGTTCTGGCCCTGGATCGGCTTGGGCATGAACGACGCCACGAAGCCATAACGGTGCGCCACGTCCCGCACGATGAACTTGAAGGTCGCGATGTTGTCGGCCGTGGTGAGCGCATCGGCGTACTTGAAGTCGATCTCGTGCTGCCCTTCCGCGACCTCATGGTGCGCCGCTTCCACCTCGAAGCCCATCACCTCCAGCTGTTCCACGATCACCCGGCGGATCTCTTCGCCCTTGTCTACCGGGGTGAGATCGAAGTAGGCCCCCGAATCGTGGGACACGGTAGTCGCCTCGCCCGACGGGCTCTTCTCGAACAGGAAAAACTCCGCCTCGCACCCCGCCATCATGGCGTAGCCCATGCGGCGGGCCTTTTCCACCTGGCGCTTCAAGGTCATCCGGGGACAGCCGGGAAACGGCTTCTCGTCCGGCGTGTAGATATCGCAGAGCAGCCGCGCCACCCGGCCGCCTTCGTCCTCGTACGGCAGGATCCGGAAGGTGTCCAGGTCCGGCTTCAGCAGCATGTCGCTCTCCTCGATCCGGACAAAGCCCTCGATCGACGAGCCATCGAACATGATCTCGCCTTCCAGCGCCTTTTCGAACTGGCTCCGGGGGACCTCGACGTTCTTGTTGACGCCGAGAATGTCGGTGAATTGCAGCCGCAGGAAATCGACCCCGAACTGGTTGGCCAGCTTCATGATGTCGGACTTCTTGCTGCCGGACAGACTCTTGGGAAACTCGGTAATACTCGGGCGGGGGCGGGCAGCCATCACGGCACTCCAGGGTCAGGGGTGGTTTCAGCGAGGCGGGAATGTATGTCGGAGGGGCAGAAATTGCAAAACGTGCGGTTGGAGGACGTCAGGAGCGCCAAATCAAGGCTCCTTTCTTCACGATCCCCAAGCCAGGAGTGCGGAAATTACAGATCCTTCTGTACAACCGGATCGGACGTTACCGCGGCCTCCCTTACCCCAGGCTTTCCAGCAGCTTCCACAGCTCGGCGGGACTGAACTCCCCGAAACGGTCGTACACCGCCTGCTCGCTCCACTCGAGAAAGATCCAGCCGGTGATCCGGTGCCGGGGGCCGCTCACGAAATGCACCCGGCCCCGGGCACTGCCGCCCTGGCCGGTGGACTCGAGATACACGCTCCACCGGGTTTCCCCCCGGACCAGGTCGCCCAGGTGGCGAGCGCGTGGCGCATCGGGAAGCGATACCTCTGGAGGAAGCTGAGGCTGGCCCATGGGGAGCCTTGTCTGAAGATGATAGAAAGTAATGCCATTACCTTCCCTGCGTGCCAGCGCCCCTGACCTGCCCAAACTGCGGCGCCGAGAGCGCCACGGGGAACTTCTGCCCCGGGTGCGGAGCTCCGCTCGGCCAGCGGACCTGCACCGCCTGCAGCGCGTCCCTGTCCGCCGGGGCCCGCTTCTGCCATCGCTGCGGACATCCCGCGGCCGGCGTCATCCGCCGCGAAGCGGAACGGCGGGCCTGGATGGTGGCCGGCGGCCTGGCGGTCCTCCTGGTGCTGGTCATCATGTGGTTCATGGTTCGCGGGGCCAAGCCCGCGGCGGCGCCGGACATGGCCAATGTCGGATCCACCGCCGGGGCCACCGACAGGGGCCTCGGCTCCGGCCAGCCTCCCGACATCAGCAAAATGACCCCCGAGGAGCGCTTCACCCGGCTCTTCGAGCGAGTCACCAGTGCGGCGGAGACCGGAGATTCCGCCCAGGTTGCCGCGTTTGTGCCGATGGCCCTGGGCGCCTATGCCCAGCTGCCCGGCATCACGAATGACGACCGCTTTCACGCAGCCATGCTCTACTTCATGACCGGAGACTTCCCCGGCGCCCTCGCCCTGGCCGACACCATCCAGGGGACTGTCCCTCACCACCTGTTCGCCCCGCTTATCCGGGGAACCGTGGCCGAAGCGCAGGGAGACAAGACGGGGCTGGCTCGCAACTTCGCCGTCTTTGTCGAGAACTACGCGGCTGAGCAGCAGGCCGGCCGCCAGGAGTACAGCGATCACCGCGAGCTGCTGGAGCAGTTCAAACACTCCGCGGATTCCGCTTTCAGTGACAAGTGACAAGTGACAAGTGACAAGTGACAAGTGACAAGTGACAAGTGACAAGTCCTGGCCCTGCACCCTATCACCTGTCACCTGTCACCTGTCACCTGTCACCTGTCACCTGTCACCTGTCACCTGTCACCCTAAACCGAGGTCCGAAGTGGCACCAAGAGTAATTCGAGTCGCCCACAGTCCCGATTCCGACGACGCGTTCATGTTCTACGCGCTGGCGGAGGGAAAAATCGATACCGGCAATCTCCAGTACGTCCACGAGCTGTCCGACATCGAAAGCCTGAACCGGCGCGCCCTCACCGGGGACCTGGAAGTAACCGCGGTTTCGATTCACGCCTATGCCCACCTGCACCGCACCTACGCCCTGCTCAACAGCGGCTCCTCGATGGGAGATGGCTACGGCCCGCGGCTCGTCGCGCTGGCGTCCTCGCCGGCGGATCCCCGCCAGGCCATCCTGGGCAAGCGAGTCGCGGTCCCGGGGCTGCTCACCACGGCCTATCTCGCCCTCAAGCTCTACCAGCCGGAGTTCGAAGCGGTGGTCATCCCCTTCGACCAGATTGAAGACGCAGTGCGCCAGGGCAACGCCGATGTCGGTCTCCTGATCCACGAGGGACAGCTCACCTATGCTGACGACGGGTTCCAGCTGTGGGAGGACCTGGGCGCCTGGTGGCGGCGCGACACCGGTCTCCCCCTCCCTCTGGGCGGCAACGTGGTGCGGCGGGACCTGGGCGAAAAGGTGGTGCAGCAGGTAGCCCGGGACCTCAAGGCCAGCATCGTCTACGGGCTGGAGCACCGCCAGCCGGCCCTGGAGCATGCCAGGCAGTTCAACCGGGGGATCGGGGACGAGCGCACCGACACCTTCGTCGGCATGTACGTGAACCAGTGGACCGTGGATTACGGTCCCCGGGGGCGCGAGGCGGTGCAGGCGCTCCTGAACCGGGCCTTCGCTGCCGGACTCGTCCCGGAGCAGGTAACCGTGGACTTTGTCGGGTGAGTGGCCTAGATCATTGACGCATCGGAAGTTGGCCCGTACCTTCACGCTATGACCGAAGAACAGACCACTGCTGTCCTGGTGGTGGACGACGACGAACCGATCCGGAACGCCCTCAAGAAGTACCTCGCCCACCAGGGGTTCGAGGTGTCCACGGCGGCCAGCGGGGAGGAGGCGCTCAAGCTGCTCCAGAAGCAGAAGATCGCCTGCATTCTGCTGGATGTGAAAATGCCGGGAATCAGCGGGGTGGACCTGGTTCCCCGGATCATGGACATCGAGCCCAACGTCGCCCTGCTCATGCTGACCGCCGTAAACGACGCCACCAGCGCCGCTCTTTGCATGCAGCGCGGGGCGATGGACTACCTGACCAAGCCGATCGAGCTCACCGAGCTGTCCCGGGCCATCAACAGCGCCCTGCGCAAGCGGGGAACCCAGCTCGAACAGCAGAACCTGAATCAGTGGCTCAAGGAAGAAGTCGCGGTGCGGAGCGCCGAGGTTCGCAACGAGCGCGCCAAGCTGGAGCGGCTCTCGGTGGCGACCCTGGAAGCGCTGGTTAACGCCCTCGAAGCGAAGGATCCCTATCTCCGGGGGCACTCCGCCCGGGTAGCGGATCTCTCCGCGATGATCGCGGCAGAAATGAAGCTCTCCGACGAAGTCATCGAACAGGTTCGCATGGCGGGCCGGCTGCACGACATCGGCAAGATCGGCATCCGGGAAGAGGTCCTGAACAAGGAAGGGCCGCTCACCGCCCAGGAGTACGAGCAGGTGAAGCAGCATGTCACCATCGGCTCCCAGATCCTCGCCCCGCTCGCCCACCTGCGCGACGTCATCGGCTACGTGCGGAGTCACCACGAGCGCTGGGATGGCCAGGGGTACCCCGACGGCCTGAGCGGAGAAACCATTCCGCTGGGGGCGCGGGTGCTCTGCACCTCCGAGATCTACGACGCCCTCACCACCTCACGGCCCTACCAGGAAAAGATGACGCCGGAACTGGCCGTGCAGCGGATGCGGGACCTGGCGGGAACCGTGCTGGACCCGACGGTCCATCGCGCGCTGGAGGCCGTGGTCGGCCGGCGCCAGGCCCTCGTCTTCCTCGACGAATCCAAGGGGTGACCGGTTATGGGGGCAGGCGCGAGGCCCGCCCCTGTAACAGGTGAAAGGCCGCCGATCGGGCGGCTTCATTGTTTTCCAACCCGAGTCGGGACTAGCCTTGGGATGCCATTGAAAGGATCACCATGGCCCCGGTGATTCTGGTCATAGAGGATGATCCGGACCAGCGGAAATTGTTGGAAGAGATCCTGAGCAGCGCCGGGTTCCGGGTATTCTCCGCCTCCGACGGCCAGGCTGGCATCGAGGCCGCCGCCGCGGTCCGCCCCGCGCTGGTCATTCTTGACATCATGATGCCGCGACTGAACGGATATCAAGCCTGCCGTGCGCTACGGCAGAACTCTGCAACCGCGACTACACCTATCCTCATGCTTACCCACAAGCAGGAGCAGGCCGACGAGTTCTGGGCGGAAGAGGTCGGCGCCAGCGCCTATCTCGCCAAGCCGGTCGGCCCCACCGATCTGCTTGCCGCCGTGACCGCTCTGACGGGACCCGCGTGAGCTTTCTCGATATCATCCTGATCGTGGCCGCTGGCCTCGCGGCCATCGGACTCGTGTCGGTATTGGTCTGGCTCGGCTATACCACCTACCTCACCCGGCTCGAGCAGCGGCTGGCCGCCCGCAAGGGGATCTATCGCGACCTGGTGGCGGGGCTCGCCACCCGGGACCGCGCGCTGCTGGAGCCGGTGCTGCACCAGGTGAGAACCGCGCGGGATTTCGACGCCCTGGAAGCGGTGCTCGAGGAACAGGCGCGCGGCTCGGTGGACCGTCCCGAATGGCTGCTCGATGCCTACGATCGCCTCGACCTGGTGCAGAAATACATCGACCGGCTCCGGGATGCCAAGCAGTGGCGGGAGCGCGCCTTCGCCGCCGAGCTGCTGGGCCGGGTGGGGAATGCCAAGGCCGTGCCGGTGCTGCTGGAGACCATCCAGGCCACCAAGGCCGAGGACGCCGACGTTCGCGAGATTGCGCTCCGGGCCCTGGCCCGCATCGCCGATCCCCGCGCGGTGGCGCCGCTCTCCGAGGCGCTGAAACGGTCCGAGGTCTGGCTCGCGCCGCGGATCGCGGACATCCTGGCCCGCCACGGCGACGCCGCGGTCGAGCCTATGATCGCCTTTCTCGAGGAGGCGTCGCAACATCCCGCCCGCGCATGGGCAGCCAACATCCTCGGCGAGGTTCGCGCCGCCCGCGCCTTTCCTGCGCTGGTGCGCGCGCTCGACGACCTGGATGACGAAGTCCGGGCCAAGGCGGCCGCGTCCCTCGGAAAGCTGGGCGACCGGCGGGCGGTGACCTACCTGCTGGACCACCTGCTGACCGATCCCGCACCGTTCGTCCGGGCCCGTATCGCCGGCTCACTGGGACAGTTCAACGAAGCCGAGGTCATCGACACCCTGGTGCGGGCCTTGGGCGATCCTGCCTGGTGGGTCCGGATGCGCAGCGTCGAGGCACTGGAGCAGATCGGCGCGGTGTCCGAAGGGCCGCTCATGCTGGCCCTGGACGACACCGATCCCGAGATCCGGATCCGGGCGGCGGTGGCTCTGGAGCGACTGGGGATTCCCAATCGCATCATCAGCCAGATCGAAGCGGGCACCGCGTCCAACGAGGCGATCGAGACCCTGACCAAGTTCGGTCTCGCCGGCGCCCGCGAGCTGCTGGCCGAGCAGCTGCAGCATCGCTCCTCCAACGTCCGCGAAGCGGTGATCAACGCGATCCTCCAGGCCGGCCGCCGCGACCTTGCACTCGAGCTGATCCACACCGCACTGAACGACGAGGAGCCGGAGCTGCGGGCGCTGGCGTTCGAGGCGCTGCGCAACCTGGGCATTCGCGACGCGGTTCCCTCCGCGCTCGATGGCCTGGGGGACACTGATCAGCACGTGCGAACCTCGGCCATGAAACTGGTGGGTGAGCTGGGCGAAGCCGAGGTCGCCAACATGATCCGGCCCCGCTCCGCCGATCCGGAACCGATGGTGCGCGCGGCAGCGGCGCGTGCCCTGGGCCAGATCCAGTCCAAGGAAGTGCAGCCCGAGCTGGCCCGCCTGCTCAAGGACCCGGTGCCCGAGGTGCGCGCCGCCGCCGCGGACGGCGTCGGCGATGGCGGCGGCAGCTGGGCCGTCCCCGAGTTGCTGAAGCTGCTGGGCGACCACGACCCGCAGGTGCGGGTGAGCGCGGCCCGCGCGATGGGCCGGGTGGGAACCCCGGCGATTCTCCCGGCCCTGGTCCGGGCATTCCAGAGCGGGGGTCCCGAGTTGCGGCTGGTCATCGCGGATTCGGTCGCCCAGCTGGACCTGGAGGCGCTTCCCGGGCTGCTCGATATCCTGATGGAGTTCGGCGATCCCGAGTCGCGCATCGCGGCGGTTCGCATCCTGGGGAAGACCAGGTCGCCCCGGGCGGTCGAGCTGCTCGAAATGGTCTGGCGCGATCCAGACGCCCGGGTGCGCGCGCTGGTGCTCGAAGCACTCACCGCCTCGGACGACAGCCGCGGCACCCGGCTCATGGTGGAGGGACTCGGCGACCCGGACGAATCGGTGCGGGTCCGCGCGATCGAAGGGCTCGCGAAGTTCGGCCACAAGGAGCCGGCGATCCTCGAGCTGCTGAAGCACGATCCTTCGCCGGCGGTGCGCGAGCGTGCGACGATCGCCACCGGTCTGCTCCGGCTGGACGGAGGAGAAGAAACCCTGCTGCAGGTCTGCCATTCCGACCAGCCCCTCAACGTGCGCGCCGCGGCGGCGCTGGGGATCGGCGCGTACGATCACGAGAGTATCGTGGCCCAGGTGCTCCAGATGGTGGACGAGGAGCCGGTGCGGGAGTATCTGCGGGACCGGCTGCAGCACGACCCCGGGTATCGCCAGATCCGGCAGCGGCTCAAGGAATCCCAGCAGGTCGAGCTCCGCGCGCTGGGAAGCCTGAACCGGGAACAGATGGAAGCATCGCTGGTGGAAGGCATGCGCGCCGTGCTGGATCCCCGGGAGCGGGTTCGCCTGGTCTCCGCGATCCATGCCTTCCAGGGTGAGCGCAGCCGGCGGGCGCTGATGTACGCGGTCCGCAGCGACCCGAGCCCCGACGTGCGCGCCGCAGCGCTGGCCGCGGTAGCCGGACTGCTGGAGCCGGAGGAGTTGTCGCTCGCCGCGCGGCGGGCCGTCACCGATCCCCACGCCGCGGTGCGGCGGGTCGCGGTGACCCTCTTCGCCCGGATGACGCCGGAACAGGCGATGCCGATGCTGATCCGGATGCTGCGGACCGAAGACGAAGACCCGGTGGTGCTCCAGGCCGCGGCCCGGCACGCCGAAGCGGCCTTCGACGTCTTCGTGGAACAGACGCTGGGGCACAACACCGGCACCAGGGAGGGGATCGTGATCGCGCGGGTTGCGCGTTACGTCCACCACCCGGAGCTGGCCCCGCTGCTCGTGTCGCTGGCCCGGAACCCCGCGGCGGATGTGCGGCGGGAGCTCGCGCTGGTATGGCGGGACCGTCCCGAGCTGATCGCCCAGCCGACCTTGGCGGAATTGAGCCTGGACCCCGACGCGACGGTCCGGCTGGCGGCTGCCCAGGCTTGGGGCGCCGCGAAGCAGTTCGACCAGCTGTCCGGGTTCTTCCAGGATCCCGAGCCCGAGATTCGCCGCCGGGCCGCGCTCGAGCTCCGCGCCTCGCCCGATGGTCCCGACCCCGCGCCCCTGCGGTACGATCCCGACGAACGGGTGCGCGCCGCGGCGTGGCTGGCCGGGCTGGTCCGCGGACGGAGAACGGCACCGCCGGCCGACGTGGGTCGCGAAACCGCGGTCGCCACCCTGCGAGAGATTACGACGCCCGAGGAGCTGCAGGCGACGGTGCGCACCAGCCCCGATCCCGGGCACCGGCTCACCGCGGGTATCGCGCTCGCCGTGCTGGGAGACCCGCTGGCCCAGGAAATCGCCCGGACCGATCCCATGGAGCAGGTCCGGGTGGAGCTGGCCCGCGCGCTGGAGCAGATCGGGGCGGCCGGATGACGCCCCGGGAAAAGCTCGCCCTGGTCCTGGGGCTCGTGGGCATCGTGCTCCAGCCGATGTTCCTGCTGTATTTCCTGCTGTACAACACGTACACCCTGGCGCTCATCATGCTGTCGGCCCGCCAGGTGCGGCGCCGGGTGGCAGGGCATTTCATCGAGGACCTCGACCTGATCGACGCGCACGACTCGACCAAGCCGATCACCATGGTGGTCCCCGCGTACAACGAAGAAGTCACCATCGTGGACTCGATCACCAACCTGCTGCACGTGGACTATCCGCGGTTCGAGGTCGTGGTGGTCAATGACGGGTCGCAGGACCGCACGCTCGAGGTGCTGAAGCAGGCCTTCCGGCTCCGGCGCACCGATCTCGCCTACCGCGACGCCATCGGCACCGCGCGGGTCCGCGCGACATTCGAGGCGATGATTCCGCTTCCCAAGACGGTCACCAAGCTCGTCGTTATCGATAAGGAGAATGCCGGCAAGGCCGACGCGCTGAACGCGGGGATCAACGCGTCGACCGCACCGTACTTCGTGTCGCTTGACGCCGACTCGATCCTGGACCAGCGCGCGCTCAAGGAGCTGATGCGGGTGATCCAGGAGGACCCCCGGGTGGTCGCGGTGGGCGGGCAGGTCGCCATCGCCAACGGCTGCGCCATCCGCAACGGCCGGGTGGTGAGCGTGGGCCTCCCCAGCAACCCGCTGGCCCGCTTCCAGATGGTGGAGTATCTCCGCTCTTTTACCACCGGCCGCACCGGGCTCGACAAGCTGGACTCGGTTCTCATCCTCTCCGGCGTCTTTGCGGTGTTCGAGAAGGAAACCGTGATCCGGGCCGGCGGTTATCTCACGCCGTTCGTCACCCACCGCATCGTGGAGGAGTACATCGGCTCCCGCGCCGCCACCGTGTGCGAGGACATGGAGATCATCGTCCGGCTGCACCGGTTCGTGCGCGACAAGCTGAAAGACAAGCGGATCGCGTTCCTGCCTCACCCGGTGGCCTGGACCGAAGTTCCCGAGCGGCTCGATTCGTTGCGCAAGCAGCGGGGCCGCTGGTATCGCGGGCTCCGGGAATCCCTGCTCTACCATCGGGACATGCTGTTCCGGAAGAAGTACGGACGGATCGGCTGGTTCGCGCTGCCTTCGTTCTGGCTCTTCGAGTACTGGGGACCGGTCATCGAGATCGGCGGCTACCTCTTCGTGACGCTTTTCCTGCTCATGGAATACGTCATGGGGATGAATTTCCTGAACGAGGCATACGCTGTCGCTTTCTTCCTCGCCTCGCTGGGATACGGCATCCTGGTGAATCTGTTCGCGGTGCTGGTGGGCGCCTGGCGTTTCCGGTTCGGGCTGGCCGACCGGCTGCAACGCGGCCTGTTGCCGTTCAGCCGCAAGCGCGACGTATTGATCCTGCTGGTCTACTCGGTGCTGGAGACGCTACCGTTCAGCTATCGCCACATCACCCTTTATTGGCGGATGCGGGGCCTGTGGGATGCCTGGCGGGGGAAGAAGACCTGGGAGAAATTCGCCCGGGTCGGTTTCCGGACCGAACAGGGAGCGCCGCCTCCGCCGGTGGTTCCGCAGCCGGGGCCCGCCCATGTCTGAGCCTCGCACGCTTCGCATTCTCATCGTGGACGACGACCCGGCGATGGCCACGCTCGCCCGCCAGCTGATCCGGGGTCACGGCTATCCCGACCCCAGGGTGGTGACCTCCGGCAGCGAGCTGCTCGCGAATACCGAGCCGGCCGACATCATTCTGCTCGATCACCAGCTTCCCGATGTCACCGGCCTGGAGCTGGTCGGAACCCTCCGGGCCCGCCCCGGTCATCCATCCATCATTCTGATCACCGGCAACGGCGACGAAACCCTGGCGGCCTCTGCCCTGCGCCGGGGGGCCGAAGACTATCTGGTCAAGGACGGCTCGCTCCCCCGGTTGTTGCCCGAGGTGATCGAACGGGTCCGCCGCACCCGCGCGCTCCGCAGCGCCCTGGTCGCCGCGGAGGAGGACCTGGTCCAGGCCGAACGGCTGGCGGCGATCGGCCAGCTGATGGTGACCCTGCACCACGAGATCAACAATCCGCTGATGTCGGCCACGGCCGAGCTGGAGCTGCTCCTGGTGAAGGGCGGCGGAGCCGATCGCGCGGCCTTGGAGAACATCCGGAATTCCCTGGGCCGGATCCGGGATGTGCTCAAGAAAGTGGGAGACCTGAGCGATTCCAGGACCACCAACTACCTCAAGGACATCGGGATGCTGGACCTGGCGAGCGGGCAATCGGCCTCGGCGGTGAGCCGGGGAGACGCGGTGCTCTGGGTGGATGATGAGAGCGTTGCCCGGGTGACCGGCCTGCTGTTACGGCATGCGGGATTCACGGCGCGGCGGGTGAGCGGCATCGAGGAAGTCATTCGCGACGCGGGGCGGCTGGGTGTGGCGCTGCTGCTGATCGCGCAACCGGCGGGCGCCGGCGCCCGCCCGCTGGGCGGATTCCGGCCCGAGAAGGGACACTTCTATACCCTCGTCGCCCTGGCGAGTGGCGATGGGGAACCGGAGCGCACCGCCGGGGCGGACGCCGTGATTCGCCTGCCGTTCGATCCGGGGTCGTTTACGGAGGAGGTGCTGCGGGCGTTGGAGAAGAGCGGCAGCTGATGCCCAGGATAGTCGAGAAGACCGAGGTCGCGGAGAATAGCGCACCGGGAGCGTGGGCGCGTTTCATTGACCGGCAGGTGGTTGCCACAATTCGACCTTGTTTCCCTCGGGATCGATGACCCAGCCAAACTTTCCATACTCAGAGTCGTCACTTTTATCGAGGACGTTGCATCCCTCTTCTTTGAGAACCTTGAGAAGACCGTGAAGGTCTTCGACACGGTAGTTGACCATAAAGGATGCCTTGCTTGGAGCGAAGTGGTTGCTCTCCGTAGAATCAATAAGCCAGGCTGTGGTCCCAGCGATGGGTTTGCCCTCCGCATCGCACCAGGTGAAGGCTGCGCCTCCCCATTCCTGAACGTCGATGCCGAGGTGACTCGCTTCATGTGATCCTCCGATGTGCGGTGGTTGGGGGGGTGGCGTTTCTTCTGCGGCCTAACGCCTTTGCACTTCTGCTGCGGCGCGCATGCCGCGGAGCGGCAACATGAGCGCGCTGTCGGCAGCAAGTGCTAGTTAAGGTAGCGACCATAGCACTGGGTTCGCACGTTGGTGCTGTAGACTTGGCATATGCTATTTCGCCGACGGATGGTCCGGACCAAATGCATCCCGCGCAACGCGCCAGACCCCGTCTGCTTCGCGATGGTAGACAACCAATCCCCATCCTGTATCTACGACGGGCTTCCCTCCGCCGACCGGGGTATCGGTAGATGTATAGGTGTAGCGCTCGAATGCATAGTCACCAGCGATGACAAACTCCTGCACGGGTTTCTCCCACACTGTCTTGAAAGCCTTGTAGTAGCCATCGACCTACGCGCGTACCGAGGCCTTCCCGACCATCGGCTTGTCGTTCGCTGAAAGGAAGACAACATCCTCAGAGAGCATGGATGCCAGCGAGTCGATGTTGGTCGAGTTAATGGCCCGAACATAATTCGCGTGAGCAGCGTGCGCAGCAGAATCAACGACCGCTGAAAGGGCACTCTTCGTGGAATCATTGTCGCGCGCTGCCGGTGCAGTGCATGCCTGCTGCCCCGATGGAAAGCAAGGTAAGTAGGATGGAAACGCGCATAATCGACCGCACCCCGGGGAAGATAGTGAGCATGATTATACCTCTTACGGCAGTGAGCTACCTAACGGTTGGCGCTTGAGCGGCATTCGGCTTTACAACATGTTTGGGTGGCCTGGTGCTCGCAGCCGAATGCTGCTCCAAGCGCGTGTTATACCGAGGCCGCAGGATCTACAAATTGTCGGGAGTGAGCCCTGTCTGCTTCGCGAGACGGGCCAGCATCCTGGGGCCAACCTCTTCGTTGTCATGAAAGGCGAAGGCGAAATCCGGCCAGTCCGGCCGTGCCAGGGTGCGGTGGGATCCGGAAGTCCGCTTAACCGTCCAGCCGAGGCGAAGGAGCGCCGCAAACACCCGCCGCGCCTTGGCCGCCGGCCATTGGCTCACGCGGCTAAGAAGGAGACGGTCAACAGTTCGGGTGGGGCTTCCTTATGCTCCAACCGCTCGGCAATCACACGCAAGGCTAGGGCTTGGACATGGGCGATGGCTTCGTCCCGGGTCTGGCCGTAGCACATGGTGCCCGGCAGGGTAGGGACTTCCGCGATCCATCGGCCATCGGCCTCGCGTTCGAGTTCGATATTGAG
>JBDTTZ010000473.1:0-4728 GCA_040008015.1 Gemmatimonadota bacterium | reverse complement strand
TCAAAATGGTCCACAACGGCATCGAGTACGGCAACATGCAGCTCATCGCCGAGACGTACGACTTCCTCCGCCGGGCGTTGGGGCTCTCCACGGCGGAGACGGCGGACCGATTCGCCGAGTGGAACCAGGGTCCGATGGCATCGTACCTGATCGAGATCGCGGCCCAGGTGCTCGCCGTAGCCGATCCCGAAACCGGTGCACCGCTGGTCGAGATGATCCTCGACAAAGCGGGACAGAAGGGCACCGGCAAGTGGACCGCACAGGTCGCCCTGGATCTCGGCGTGCCGATTCCGACGATCGCGGCGGCCATCGATGCGCGCGTGCTGTCCAGCATGAAGGCCGAGCGGGTCAACGCAAGCGCGCTGCTCATGAGCGCCACGAAGCCCCGTATTGGCGGCGACTCGCCGGACCTCTTGATGCGGGTTCGCGACGCACTCGCCGCCGGCACGATCTGCTCATACGCGCAGGGCATGGCCCTGTTGCGTATCGCCTCGGCGGAGCATCGGTGGGGGGTCGATCTCCGGGAGACCGCACGCATCTGGAAGGGGGGCTGTATCATCCGCGCGCGACTGCTCGACCCCCTCATGCGCGCGTTCGAGAAGACCCCTGACCTGCCCAATCTACTGATCGAGGCGGACATCGCCGCCCGAGTGCATGACGCCGAGGTCGGCTGGCGACGTACCATCGAGATGGCGATCGCGCACGGGATTCCCATGCCGGCCATGTCGGCGTCGTTAGCGTATTTCGACAGTTATCGCACGGGCGTGCTGCCGCAGAATCTCACCCAGGCGCAGCGCGATCTCTTCGGCGCCCACACCTATCAGCGGGTCGATCGGCCGGACGCGGGCTTTGTGCATACCGACTGGCAGGCGCTTATCGCAGCGCCAAAGACTGCGCAGGCGCCATGACCGCTGTCATTGCGGCCAGCTCCGTCCGAACGGGTTCTCCGGTCGCTGCCGCGCCAGGCGGAGGCGGCGTGCCGATGCCAGGGAATTGCTTATGACCTCATCCAACGAATCGCCCCGCCGGATCGTGTTTCTCCTGGACGTCGACAACACGCTGCTCGATAACGACCGAGTCGTCGCGGACCTGAAACGCCTTCTAGCGCGCGAAGTCGGTCCCGCGCACCAGCAGCACTACTGGACGATCTTCGAGCAGCTGCGTACCGAGCTCGGATACGCCGACTATCTGGGTACGCTTCAGCGCTGCCGGTTGGAGGATCCCCGCGACCAGAACCTCCTCGCGATCTCCTCGTTCCTGCTCAACTACCCTTTCCGGGATTGGTTGTACACCGGTGCGCTCGCGGTCATCAAGCACCTCAGCGTATGGGGCCCGACTGTGATCCTCACCGACGGGGACGTCGTGTTCCAGCCACTCAAGATCGAGCGTTCGGGGCTGCTTGACGCGGTTGGGGGACGGGTACTCCTTTACATCCACAAGGAGCAGGAGCTCGAGGACGTCGAGCGGCGCTACCCGGCGGATCACTACGTGCTGGTGGACGACAAGGTCCGGATTCTGGCGGCAGTCAAGCAGGTCTGGACCGATCGCGTCACCACGGTCTTTCCCCGGCAAGGCCATTACGCCTTCGACCCCCAGGTCGCCACATATCCCGCGCCGGACCACACCATCGAGCGCATCGGCGACCTGCTTCGCTACCATTCACCGCCCAGCGGCGTTCTCTGATGCAGCGGCAGGAACCCGCGCACCCGCCGGACTTCGCTGAGCTAAGGCTGGACGCGTTGCAGCGTCATGCCTTCGAGTATTTCCTGCACGAGACCAACCCCGCGAATGGTCTCGTCGCAGATAAGACGGAGCCGGGCGCTCCCGCGAGCATCGCGGCCGTGGGCTTCGCGCTGGCGGTCTATCCGATTGGCGTCGAGCGCGCCTGGATGACGCGCGCCGACGCGATCGCGCGCACGCTGGCGGTGTTGTGGTTCTTCTCGACCAGCACCCAGGGCACGGCGCCCGACGTGACAGGATATAAAGGTTTCTACTATCACTTTCTCAGTATGACCACCGGACAGCGCGCCGACCAGTGCGAATTATCGACCATTGATACCTGCTTTCTGCTCGCCGGCATGCTCGCCGCGGCGGTGTTTTTTGATCAAGACAGTGAAGACGAGGAGGAGATCCGGACCCTGGCCGACGCACTCTACCGGCGAGCCGATTGGCCTTGGGCGTGCAACGGCGGCGCGACGGTCACCCACGGGTGGAAGCCCGAGAGCGGCTTTCTGCCGTACCGCTGGGAAGGTTACGACGAAGCTGTGCTTCTGTATGTACTCGCGCTGGGATCGCCAACGCACCCCCTGTCCCCGGAGAGCTACGCGGCGTGGGCCTCCACCTACCAATGGAAGAAGGTTTACGGGTACGAGCTCATCTATGGCGGGCCGCTGTTCATCCACCAGTATTCGCACATCTGGGTGGACTTCCGCGAGATCCAGGATAGGTTCGCGCGCGACAAGGGCACCGACTATTGCGAGAACAGCCGCCGCGCGACCTATGTCCACCGGGAGTACGCCATCCGCAACCCGCTCGAATTCGTGGGTTACGGAGAGAATTTCTGGGGGCTGACCGCGAGCGATGGGCCTGGCGGGCTGACGCGGAGAATCCGCGGCATCGAGCGCTCCTTCTTTGACTATGTCGCGCGCGGCGCTCCGTACGGCCCCGACGACGGAACGATCGCGCCATGGGCCGTGGTCGCGTCGCTGCCGTTCGCGCCGGAGATTGTGTTGCCGGCCGTCCGGCACCTTCAGGATGCGTATCCACAAGTCGCCGGCGAGTACTGCTTCCGGTGTAGCTTTAATCTGACCTTTCCGAACGATGGCGATCCCAACGCGGGCTGGACGTCGCCACACCACTTCGGCATCAACCTCGGTCCGGTGGTGTTGATGTGCGAGAACTACCGCTCGGAGCTGCTCTGGCGGCTGATGGGCGCCTGTCCTTATATCATCACCGGACTGCGGCGGGCGGGATTCAGGGGCGGCTGGTTGTAACGGTCATCGAAGACGTGGCTCTGCGACGAGGAGTGGGAAGGAGGCTATCAGCGGCGAGAAGAAGAACTGCAGCAGCGCCAGCGCGATGGGCGCCGGCTCGATAAGAATCCGTTGCGGGGCCTCCGGGCCGGAGGGGCCAGCCCCGGCGCAAGACGGGAGACCTACCTGTCGCTGCCTTCCGGCAGCGCAGGAGGCTTGTAACCGGGGGTGTTGAACCGCCGGTACGCACCTTCACCCTGGGCGGGTGTCAGGATCGAAAGGGCATCGTTGTAGGCCCGCCGCCGGGAGATCATCGGTTCCATCATCTGGTGCTGGGGCGCCTTGGTTCCCGGGGACATCGGCGTGTATCGATGCTGCTCGTCCCGCACCGCGACGTGGAGTTCCCCCAGGTCCTTCACCTGGCCCTCGCTGAGGCCAAGGGTGGCGGCTTCCACGATGAACACCTGGACTATCTTGTGGGGCTCCAGGTCTTCGAGGGAGGCCGGCACGGCCGAGGCCAATGAGGGCACCATCGGCACATAGTCCGGCGCATTGAACCGCCTGACGACGGCCTCACGCTGCGCCGATGTCAGGATCGCCATGGCCCGGCCGAACGCCTCTTCCCGGGAAATCATGGGCGTCATCCGCACCCCCTGGTGCGCCTTGTTGCCAAACCCTGAAGACCAATGATGCCGCTCATCGCGCACCGCGACATGTAGCGAGTCCAGCTGCGCGAGCTGCTCTACAGTGAGACCGATCGACTTCGCTTCCGCCGTGAAGGCCTCCACGACTTCATGGGGCTTGAAGGCGTCGAGACTGGCGGGAACCTGGTCCTGAGCCAGAGCTGGGACAGTGGTGAGGGCGCCTGCGAGCAGCGCGGCAGCCAATCCAATGCGCTTGAGCATATGTTAATCTCCAATTCGTTCGGCGGTTGCCCCAAGGTCCCAGTCGTGCGACCTCCCGGGCGGTCACATCTTAGAAATAGTGATGTGGGCCGGAGACGGTGTGAACGACTGATTAAGGTTTCTTAACCGGTGCGTTGTCCGGCCGCCGAACAGGCACGAACTTACGTTGCGCGCATCACGTAGTGCAGGAGCACTGCGTACGCCGTCGATCCGTTCCTGCCGAGGGCTTCTGCGTGCGAGATATTCTTTCAGCTACCAACCCTCCTCCGTATTACGCCGTGTGCGTCTGTCGAGTAAAGCGATTGTAGAGCCACCCGGCCAGGGCGAACGTCAGTCCGGTACCCAGCGTCCATCCCAACAGGCCACCAATGAAGCTGACCCAGGTGATCGAGCGAGTCATTCCACTCAAGTCCATATGAGTGAGCGCACTGGCGACCGATGTGGTTGAGCCTGGAGCGATCGTCACCGCGATGGCGCAGATAACAAAGAGCAGTCCGGCTGTGAGGCCCGCGGCGATGCCGAAGGCACGAGCGTCGAGACGCATATCTACCCTCCTGAGAGAACGGTTCGACTACGATCAAGGGGTGTCACGGCACAGCTTGAATCGGTTCTGCTTCGATTCCTGACGTTCTCCCTGATGCGGCCTCGCGCCGGAGTGACCGTTCCTTCACCATGGAATACACCGCGGGAATGACCAGCAGCGTCAGCACCGTGCTGCTCAGCATCCCGCCCACCATGGGAGCGGCAATTCGCTTCATCACACTGGCGCCGGCCCCGCTGCCCCACAGGATCGGCAGCAGCCCGGCCATGATCGCCGTCACCGTCATCATCTTGGGACGCACCCGCTCGAC
>JBDTTZ010000472.1:0-12403 GCA_040008015.1 Gemmatimonadota bacterium | reverse complement strand
TTGGCCGAGACCACGGTGGCCTCATAGGTGTTCACGTCGCCGGAGCCGGGGGGATCCTCGTCGGAGATGCCGATCTTGTTGTTGCCGGCCACCGTGAGGGTAAGCGTGGCCTGCCCGAACTCGAGGGGGAAACAGGCCCATTGCTGGAGAAACTCGCCGGCCCAGTCGTTGATGCTGCCGTTGGCGCCGCAGGGAATGATCACGCTGGAATTGGGGATCGGAGTCACGTGACCGTTGTTATCGGTGAACTCGACGGCAGTCACCGCCGCCGTGGACCGGGTCGACAGGAATCCCCAGGTCGATGACAGGGTGCCAGCGGAGCCTGCCACGTCGAGCCGCGCATTCCCGTTCAAGGTGTAATAGCAGGCATTGGCCACCGAGTTGGAACCGCCGTGGGCCGCCTTCATAGTCATCGGATGGGAAGGATCCACGGTGAGTGTGGTGGTGTTGCCGGTGATCCTTTCGGCAAAGACCCCGGTCCCGGAGAGTTCGCGGACGCCGGGGGCCACGATGGTGAAATCCATGTCGCCGTCGAAATTGCCCAACCCGCCGACGGTAACCATGGTAAAGGCGAGAGTGCCGCCGAACCCGATTCCCGGCATGGAGGGATCGCCGTTGAAGGCGGCGGAGCCATCCAGGGTCGTCTCGTCAATCCCGTCCCCATTGCCATCGAGCGGGACGGTGAAGATGTAGGAATTGGGCGGGGCACTGGGCGTCGGATCCGGCTGAAAAACCAGCCCGTTGGCGCCGGCCGACCCGGGGTTGAGGAGGAAGGGAAGTCGTCCTTCGAACCCGGCCAGCCGGGGGACGATCAGTTTGACGCCGGCCTTTTCATAGGATTGGAGCGAGGCCGCGGCCGGTGGAATGGAGCTGGAGTCCGAGTCATTGCTGCCGCAACCGGCGATCAGGACCAGGGAAAGCGCCAAAAGTCGTCGCATTGTTACCTCTCTGAGTGATCGTTTGCGGCATGCGCGCTGCATGGATTTGCACACGCTATGTGGTTTCTACGCCACGGGTTGCGCTATTCCACCATCTCCCCATGTTTCAGGTCCAACTTTCCTTCCTTTTTCGCAACCGGGACGGTCGCGACGGCTGAAGCCGACTGCCTGCTCACCCCGTCGCGGATGTTTTGCGCGCAAAACCAGGTGCCTCTCCAGTCATGAACGAACGGCGGATCGTTTTTCTCTCGGGTAGCCGGGCTGCCAGGTCGGCCGCGATTGCGCTGCTCCTCGGCGTGGCCCTGAGCTGCAAGGCCGATCTCAAGACCGGACCCGACATGGGCCCCGTGCAGATCCGCGCCGACCGGGGAAACAGCCAGTCCGCCATGGTCGGAACTCCCGTGGCCAATCCGGTCACCGTCCTTGTCACCAACGAGCTCAACCAGCCGGTCATCAACGTGTTGGTCACCTTCGCCGTGACTGGCGGCGGCGGAAGCCTCGGTGGAAATACCGCGCCGACCGGTCTCGACGGAATCGCTACCCTTCCCGGTTGGACTCTGGGGACGACGGCGGGCGCCAATACTCTCTCGGCCACGGCAGCCGGACTTGAACGACATCCCATCACGCTGACCGCAACTGGTACTCCCGACGCTCCCGCGCTGCTGACCGAGGTCGTTCCGCTTCCCCCGACGGTTCAAGACGCCAAGCTCTTCTCGCCTCAACCGGGCATCGAGGTCACCGATCAGTTCGGCAACGTCGTGAGCGGCAGCGGGCTGTCGATTACCGCGACGCTGGTTGCGGGTAACGGAGCGCTGCTGGGAACCGCGACCGTCCCGGTGGACGTGGATGGCATCGCGCACTTCACCGACCTCAGCCTGGTGGGACCGATCGGGACCTACACCGTGGCATTCAACGGTCCCAGTCTTCCGACCATCAGCAGCGATGTGAACCTGGTGCCGGGAAGCCCTGAGGCGCTGGCATTCCAGGTGCAGCCGCCTGGCGCGGCACAGAGTGGCGTGATGCTCACCCAGCAGCCGGTGCTCCAGTTGCGCGATGCCAGCAACAATCCGGTGGCCCAGAGCGGCGTCCCGGTCTCCGTGACGATTGCTTCAGCCGGCGGCGGGCTATCGGGGACCACGACGGTCGCCAGTGATGCTGCCGGGACGGTGCATTTCACCAACCTGGCGATCACCGGAACAACCGGCTCCAGGGCCCTTCAATTCTCGGCTCCCGGTATCGCCGCTGTCACATCGGGGCCGATTACCGTGACCGCCGGACCGGCGGCGCTGCTCAGCAAGACCGCCGGAGACAACCAGCTGACCGCGGTGGGAACCGCGGTGCCGATCGATCCCGTCGTCACGGTCACCGATGGCGGCGGCAACGGTGTGGCCGGCGTCGTGGTGGCCTTCGCCGTCACCTCTGGAAACGGACACATCGCGAACGGGTCGGTGACCACGGATGCGCAGGGCCACGCCAGCAGCGGGACCTGGACCCTGGGCCCGGTCGCCGGGACCAACAGGATGAGCGCGGTTGTTTCCGGCCTGCCCGGAAGCCCCGCGGTGTTCACCGCGACCGGTAGCACGGTCATCGGGCCGCCCAGCCAGTTGGTGATCGTATCCGGAGACGGCCAGAGCGGAGTGGTGGGGGCAGTGCTGGCTGAATCGCTGGTGGTGCGGCTCGAGGATGCCAGCGGCAACGGAGTTCCCGGTGTGCCGGTGACCTGGACGGCGCTGAGCGGCGGCGGCACCCTGGGTCCCGCCGCGGCGGTGACCGATGCCAACGGCCGCCTGGCCGCGAGCTGGACGCTTGGCTTCGCGGTGGGAGGCAATACCGCGAAAGCGCAGGCCGGGGGATTCCAGGTCACCTTTGCGGCAACCGGAGTTGCCGGCCAGGCCGATCACCTGGCGCCGTTCAACGGGCCGGCAACCGCGCAGAGCGGAATCATCCTCAGTCCCCAGCCCGCCATCATGCTGGAGGACGCGAACGGGAACCCGGTTGCCCAGGCTAATGTCGTCGTTACCGTCTCGATCCTGAGCGGCGGCGGCACCCTGGGCGGCACCCTTACCGCGACGACGAATGCACTGGGTCGCGCCGTGTTCTCCAATCTCTCGCTGACCGGCCTGGCCGGACCGCGGGTCCTCCACTTCACCGCGTCGGGGCTCTCGCCGGCCAACAGCGGCACGATTCAACTGACGGCGGGAGCCGCGGCCAATCTCGCCAAGGCGGCGGGCGACGGCCAGTTCTCGGTGGTCGGGACTCCGGTCGGGATCAATCCTTCGGTGCTGGTGACCGACGGCGCCGGCAATCCGGTCGCCAACGTTGCCGTCGGCTTCGCGGTGACCGGCGGCGGGTCGATCGCCAATGGCAGCGTCACGACCAACGCCCAGGGCGTCGCCAGCGGCGGTGCCTGGACGCTGGGACCTGCGGTGGGCAACAACAGCCTGACTGCCACTTCCGCGGGACTCAACGGCTCGCCGGCGGTGTTCACCGCGACCGGCGTCGCCACCGCGGGCCAGCCGACGGACATCGTGATCGTGTCCGGGGACACCCAGACCGGGGCCGTGGCGACCGCGCTCCCTGAATCGCTCGTGGTGCAGGTCGTCGATGGAAACGGCGTCGGAGTGCCCGGGATCAACGTTCAGTGGGGCGGATTCACGGGTGGTGGCTCGGTTTCGCCGGGCACCGTGACCAGTGACGTGAGTGGCCGGGCGGCGGTGGCGTGGACGTTGGGGGCGGCCCCGGGTCTCAACGAAGGGACGGCCACCGCGGCGACCTTCACCGTCACATTCTCGGCGACCGCCATCTCGAACGGCCCCTTCCGCCTGGCGCTCACGACCGAGCCGTCGACGGCTCGAAGCGGTTTCGTTTTCAATCCGCAGCCGGTGATCAGCCTGCAGGATTCGCTCGGAAACCCGGTGGCCCAGCCCGGTGTCGTGGTGACGGCCCTCGGGTCGGGTGGAGGGATTCTCGGTGGGACATTGACCGCCACCACGTCGGCCGGTGGCGTCGCGACGTTCACCAACCTGAAGATTACCGGGCTGGTGGGGCCGCGCACGCTCACCTTCACGTCGCCCGGTCTCGTCCCGGTGACGTCGAGCGGCTTCCCGCTGACGGCAGGAACGGCGGTCACGCTCGGCAAGAACGCGGGCGACGCCCAGTCCGCGCCGGTCGCGACGGCACTGCCGGTGGACGTCGAAGTCCTGGCCACCGACGGGAGCGGAAACCCGGTGCCCGGTGTCTCGGTCAACTTTACCGTGCTGACTGGCGGCGGAAGCATCGCCGCGCCCACCGGGGTGACGAATGCCCAGGGAGTGGCAACGCCGGGCAACTGGACGCTGGGTCCCAACGCCGGCAGCAACACGTTGCGAGCCGCCTCCAGTGGACTCGGGAGCAGTCCGCTCACCTTTACGGCGACCGGGACTCCGGGCGCGCCGGCCTCGATCGTGAAAGTCTCCGGTGATGCCCAGAGCGGGCTGATCGGGTCGGTCCTTGCCGAGTCGCTGGTGGTACGGGTCGCGGACAGCCACGGAAATACCATTCCGGGAGCGCAGGTCAGCTGGAGCGTGCTCGCCGGCGGTGGCCTGGTATCTCCCACGCTCGACGTCACCGATGGAGCCGGGCTCGCCGCGACGGCATGGACCGTCGGCATCCTGGCGGGTCCCACGACGGTGATGGCGCAGCTCGGCAGCTTGAACGTCACCTTCCTCGCCACGATCCTGCCGGACGGGTCGACGACCATGCACCCGGTGTTCTCGACCTATCTGAGCGGGACCGACCAGGACCAGGTGCGGGACATCGCGGTGGACGCGGCGGGGAACATCTACGTCACCGGCGGGACGGTGTCGCCCAACTTCCCGACGACACCGGGCGCCTACGACCGTTCCCACAATGGGCTTTATGACGCCTACGTGACGAAGCTCAATCCCCAGGGCCAGTTGATCTGGTCCACGTTCGTCGGCGGTCCCAATTACGATCGCGCTTACGCCATCGAAGTGGATGCCCAGGGCTTCGTGTATATCGCGGGACGCGCGGGAGATCAGTTCCCGGTAACCGCCGGCGCGTTCCAGACGGCGTTCAATGGAAGTCCCGATGTGCCGCCGTATGGACCGCAGGACGGATTCGTATGCAAGATCAAGCCGAACGGCTCCAATATCGTCTGGTGCAGCTACTTCGGCACCGACGACGAGCGCTTCATCCGGGATCTCGACCTGGATCCGCAGGGCAATATCTACCTGGCGTCGTCGTCCACCGGCGGCGCATTCCCCGACACCTGGTTCCACAACCCCTACCAGCGGAGACGGGCCGGCCAGAGTGACGGGTTCGTGGCCAAGGTGGCGAACGACGGGTCCGATGTCATCTGGGCGACCTATATCGGAGGGACCGGCGATGAGGCCGAAGAGCCTTCGCTCAGGGTGGACGCCGCCGGCAATATTTTCGTGCTGTACTCGACCGATTCGCCGGACGCGCCGGTTCCCAACGGCTTTGACCAGACCCTGGGCGGTGTCCGGGATCTCTACCTGGTGAAGCTGTCCAACGACGGCACTCAGCTTCTTTTCGGCACCTACCTCGGCGGAAGCGGCGCGGAGGACGTCGAAACCCACGAGTTGGCGCTCGACCCCCAGGGCAACCCCGTCGTGGGCAACAGTACCACATCCTCGGATTTCCCGGTCACCTCAGGTGCGTTTCAGACGATCCCCGCCGGTGGAAGCGATGGGACGATCACCCGCATTTCGGCGGACGGTTCCCGGATCCTTAACTCCACGCTTATGGGAGGGCAGGACGACGACAGGACGGAGGGCATCAGCATTGACGCCCAGGGCTATGTGTACATCACCGGATCGACCGACACGCGGAACTTGCCGTTCCTGGCCGGTGGTTTCCAGCCCAATCTCAAGAGCAACAACGACATGATGGTCGTCAAGTTCTCGCCGGACCTGAGTACCGTGCTGTATGGGACGTATGTCGGTGGCAGCTCGAGTGACCTGGGCCGGGCCGCGATTGTGACTCCCGGTGGGGATTTCATCGCCGGCGGGAACGTGGATTCCTTCGATTTCCCCCAGATTCATTCCATCCTGGGCCCCGGTGGAGACGGCCACGATGGCGCGATCATCAAGTTCTCGCCCGGGCCATAGCCAAGGACTGAGGACTAAGGACTGAGGACGGCTGCTGCCTGGCCCGCGGCGCGTCCGGTGGCCCAGGCCCAGAGGAAGTTATATCCGCCGATCGGACCGAACGCGTCCAGGATCTCGCCACACAGAAACAGGCCCGGTGCCCGGCGGCTCTCCATGGTGCGGGGATCCACCTCCGCCAGGCTTACCCCGCCGCCCGTCACCTCAGCCTTCCGATATCCCTCGTCGCCCGACCAGGGCAGCTCACAGCGCGCCAACTCAACAACGAGTCTTTGCCGCTCGTCGCGGCGCAATTGGGCCAGCGTCCGTTCCGGCTCGACGCCGGCCCGACCGGTCAGCGCCACCGCCAACCGCTCGGGCACTTCCCGCCGCACCGCACCGAGCACGGAACGGGTGCCCGTCGCCGACAATGTCTGTTCCCAGGCGGTCGCATCAAGACCGCTCCACTGAACCAGCAGCCGGGCCGGCTCTCCTTCCAACCTGGCGCGAACCAGGACGTGGGAGACGTCGAGCACGGCGGGCCCGCTGTAGCCCCGGTGAGTAAAGAGAAACCCGCCTCCGGCGCTGGCTCGGCGGGAGGGCGACTCGGCGTCGAGCTGCACCTCGAGCGAGATGCCGGAGAGATCGCCAAACGGCGCCGGCGCCGCGCTGATCGGAGTGAGCGCCGCGTAGGTCGGATGAATCGTGTGCCCCAATGCCTTCGCGATCCGGATCCCGATGCCGTCGCTGCCGGTTTGCGGCACCGAGAACCCGCCGCTCGCCAGGATCACCCGGTCGGCGACAATCGGCTCCCGCTGCTCACAGGTCACCCGCCACCGGCCGGCCTCCGGTGCCAGGTCGGTAACCGTGGTGTTGGACTGCAGAGTCCCCCCGCGCCTTCTCAATGCGGCGAGCAAACCGTCCCGAACGTCGCGGGCGCGGTTGCTGGACGGAAAGAGCTTTCGGGACTCCGGTTCTTCCACCAGGGTGAGCTTGAGCTCCCGTTCGAAGAAGGCGATCTGCTCGCCGAGGGGCCAGGAGCGGATCATGTTGCGAAGGGTGTGCGGAGAAGAGTCGGTGACGAAGCGGGTTTCGACCAGCTGGGATGGAAGGATGTTACAGCGACCGCCGCCGCTGATCAGAATCTTGCGGCCACCATCCGCGGTTCGCTCGACCAGGATGACATCGGCGCCGGCTTCAGCGGCAAAGATCGCGGCCATGGTCCCCGCGGCGCCCGCTCCTATAACAGCAACTCTCACTTTACCCCAAGGACTGAGGACTGAGGACTGAGGACTGAGGACTAAGGACTAAGGACTAAGGACTAAGGACTGAGGATTAAGGCGTGTGCGTTTTTCAGTGCCGTGCCGTCGTAATATGATAAGGGGGTTTAGGGGAGAAATACGTAAGATACAGACATGTCATCCATCCGAGTCTTTGAAGACCTTATTGCGTGGCAGAAGGCTCGTGCTCTGACCAGGGCGGTCTACGGGATTTCGCGCAGTGGAGAATTCAGACGGGATTTTCGGTTGAGCGGGCAGATTCAGGCGGCAGCTGCATCAACAATGGCGAATGTTGCCGAGGGATTCGATCGAGGCAGTCGAGGCGAGTTTCACCAATTCTTGTGCATTGCCAAGGGTTCTTCGGCGGAAGTTCGTTCTCACCTGTATGTCGCACTGGACGCGGGCTACATCGAACAAGCCGAATTCGAAGCCCTTCAAAAACAGGCGGAAGAGGTCTCCCGGATCATTGGCGGGCTTCGGTCGGCTGTCTCCCGTCAACGGTCTCGCGCCAAAGAACGGCCGCAGTCCTCAGTCCTCAGTCCTAGTTTCTCGCCCTTATCGCCTGGCCCGTCGCAAAATCAAAGAGTGTCGCGCGGCGCAGCCGATAGTACGCCAGCCAGTATCCCTCCAGGGCCTGTACGAACTCGTTGAGCGCCTGGTCCTTCTCGGACTGGGCGATGTACAGATTGTCGATCGCGATCCGTCCGATCACGTACCGGTTGTACGCCACCTCGAAGCGCTGGCCGGCCACGGTGTCGGCCTTGGCCGCCAGGCCGACGTTGACCTGGGCCTGGTTCAGCTCCAGCACCGCGAAATGCGCGTCGAGCGCCGTGCGATCGATGCTCGCCTCCGAAAGACTGGCGGTCCGTTCCTGGTCCGAGCGCGCCGCATCGACCTCCTGGGATCGCGCGCCCCATTGCCAGAGCGGCAGCTCGACCGAGAGCGAGAACTGGCGCGCATCCACGAGGTCTTGATACGCCAGGGATGCCTCCGGCGCGGTGGCGTTGAGGCCGAAGCTGGCCTGGACGGTCGCGCCGACACCACGCGCCAGCCGGGCCTCCGCGATACGCCGTCGCGCCAGCACGTCCTGGAGCGCGGCGTCGCTGACCGACGAGCGGTTGCGCAATGCCTCCGCCACGGCGCGCGTGGTATCCAGCACCAGCTGCGGAAGATCGTTGGTGACGCTGACCTCGATCGCCGTGCCGGGAGGCAGATTCAGGTTCAGGCGGAGCAGCGCCACGGCCCGGTCGAAGCCCAGCTGGGCGGTCTGCACCGCCGCCCGGGACCGGAGCAGCGCCAGCTCGCTCTGCAACAGATCGTTCTCCCCGATCTTTCCCACCTCGAAGCGGCCCTTGTTCAGGGTATAGAGCGTATCGTTGGTCGCGGCGTTGGTGATCGAGTTGGCCAGCGTCGCCCGGGCGGAGTACACGTCGAAAAACGCCTGCGTGGTCTGGATGGCGATTTCCTCCATCGCCTCGAGATACAATCGTTCCGACAGCTCGGTGGTCGCGTCCTGCTGCCGCTGGTCCCAGCGCGCCGTGTTAGGCCGGAAGATGTCCTGCCGCAGCCCGACCTGGACCGGGGTGGAGGTCCAGCTCTTGATCTGCTGCTGCCCGCTCACCGTGAGCCGGGACAGCGATGATGACACGAAGAAGCTGCCCCCGGTGACCGGCAGCTGCTGCGACATGGTCATCGTGAGATCGGCGCTGGTCTGCTGCTGGGCGCGGAAGATGGTACTGCCATCGGGCTGCAGCACCGGGATGATGGACCGGTTGTAGGACGGCACGGTTCCGCTGAGGGAGAGCTGGGGCAGATGGCGTGCGTCGAAGGCGACGTCGCGGTGCCGGGTCGCCTCCAGCGACGCCCGCGCTGCACGGGCTTCGAGACCCTGCTGCCGGGCCATACGCACGGCCTCGGCCAGCGTGATCGGCTGCTGGGCGGCCACGGAGGCCGGTGCGCTGAGCGCTGCGGCGAGAAGCACGGATGCGATCGCGCACTGAACGCGGGAAGCGGACATGGATGTCACTCGTAGCGGAGGCAGACGACCGGGTCCTGCAGCGAGGCGCGGTAGGCGGGCATGATGCCAAAAGCGATACCGACGCTGATGGACACCGCGAACGCGACCCCGACCGAGAGGAAGGAAACGATGGTATTGATGCCGGCCGCTTTTTCGATGCCAGCGCTGATGCCGAAGCCCACCAGAATACCGGCCACCCCGCCGGCGACACTGATCAGCACGGCCTCGCTCAGAAACTGGAAGAGAATGTCCTTCTGGGTGGCCCCCATTGCCCGGCGGATCCCGATTTCGCGGATCCGCTCCAGCACCGAAGCCAGCATGATGTTCATGATCCCGATCCCGCCGACGATGAGCGAGATGGAGGCGATCGCCCCCAGGACGATGTTAAAGATGTTCTTGGTTCTCCGCTCCTGCTGGAGCAGCAGCTCGGGGACACTCACCTCGAAATCCACCACCGTGTTGTGCCGCCGCGCCAGCATCTTCTGGAGCACCGCCGCGGTCGGTGTCACCAGCTCCGACCTGGTGACCCGGACGATGATGCGATCGAGCTGGTTATAGTTGGTGCGCTCCGCCCGCTTGTCTTCGGATTCCGGCTCCTGGTCGTTGGAGACAAAAGTCCCGGCCCGCGATGCCTGCTGGACGTCCTGCTCGGTGACCAGTGCCCGGTTACGGTAGCGGAGCAGCACCGACCGCACCGGCAGGTAAACATCCATGTTGGCGTCGCGGATGCCGAGGTGCTGCGCCATGTCGCCGGTGACGTGGCGGTCGGCGAGCACGCCCACGACAGTCACCCAGGTGTCGCCAACTTTCAGCGCCTTGCCCACCGGGTTCTCGGTGGTGAAGAACCGGGTGCGAACACCCTGGCCGATGACCGCGACGGGCAAGCCGCGCTCGATCTCCAGCGGCCGGAACCAGGTCCCCTGCTGCAGCTCGAGGTTGGTGAGACGAAAGTAGGAGGAATCCACGCCGACGAGCTTGCCGGAGCGGCGCCGGCCTTCCCTGGTGAACGTGGTGTTGAGCACGATTTCCGCGCTGGTGGCGCCGATATCGGGCAGCACCCGGGCGATGGCCTGGGCATCGGCATAGGTCAGCCCGGGAGTAAACTTCTTGACCTCGCGCGACGGTTCGTCCGAGGCCGGCCCTTCCTTCTGCTCTACCAGGGGCGTGATGATCACGTTGTTGGAGCCCAGCAGCCGCATCTGCTCCAGCACTTCCTGCTCGGCGCCTTTCCCGATGGCGAGCATCGCAATTACTGATGCCACGCCGAACAGGATGCCGAGCGAGGTGAGTCCCGCCCGCAGCTTGTTGTGCTTCACCGCCTCCACGGCGGTCCGCATGCTGAACATGACATGCCCGACGATCTCGGCCCGGAGAGCTTGCAGCTTTTCCCGATCCAGGAAGGTGGCTATCCCGCTCATGGCCGCGCCGAGGGAGCGGGCAGCGCCGCGGTGCCGTGGGGTGAGGTAGTATCGGGCCGCGACCCCAGCGCCGTGTCGCCACCGATCGGGGTGACGGTGGAATCGGCCGGGTGGGCCGGCGAGTCCGGCAGGCGACGCAGGGTCAGTTTTGCCGGCTCGCGCGGCGGGGTGAGCAGGACCCGGTCGTCCTCACCGAGTCCGCGGACGATGATGACTTCGTCGTCATTCAGCGCGCCGGTCACCACTTCCTGCTTCTGGATGTCACCGCCCTGGACCCGGTACACAAAGGGAATGCCGTTCTCGCTGTTGACCGCCTCGAGCGGGACGAACAGAACGGAATCGGTGGTGAAGGTCTCGATGGTATTCCCGGTGGTCATCCCGGGCCGCAGCGTGGTATCGGCCTGGGTGATGGTCACCTTCACCTCGAAGACCTTGGAGTCGGCATTGGGCCGCTGCTCGCCGACATTGGCGACGCTCGCGACGGTACCGGCAAGGTGCCGGGACGGGTCGGCATCCAGGGTAACCGACACCGGCTGGCCTACCGAGATCCGCCGGATATCGATCTCGTTCACGTAGGTGACCGACTCCATCTGGCTGAGGTCCGGCAGAGTGGCAACTCCCGGATCCCATGCGTTCACCTGGGATCCCGTGGTCCGCTTGCGGCCGTTCCATTCCTTGACGTAAATGACCATACCGGCCGACGGTGCCCGGATCGTGAAGCCGGCCATCACGTCCTGCACCACCTTGAGGAGACTCTGTTGCCGGGCCAGGTCGGCGCCGACCTCGCGCATCTTGGCCTTCGCCTGCTCGGTCCGGGTTTCATAATCCGACCGCGCCTGGGTCAATGCCCGGTCGGCTTTCTCGTAGTCGATCTCCGCCTGGCGGCGCACCGAGGGTGCTTCGTAGACCGCCTGGTCCTTGGCAATTTTCTTTTCCTCCAGCGCCAGCTCCATCGAGCGGATACTCTCGCGGGCGGTGGACAGGGTGAGCGTCGAGTCGAGCATGGCCTGTTCGTACTGGGCCTGTGCTTTCTGCAGTGCGAGGGATACCTCGTTCATCTTGTTGGCCAGGGTGGAGCGGTCCAGCTCCGCCACGACGTCTCCCGCCTTCACCACAGTCCCTTCCGGCACGATGGAAGAGATCTTCATCTGGTACGCCTCGGCCTGCTGGGCTCCGGCCGGTGCCGTAATCTCGACGAACTCCCTGGCCCGGAGCTCCCCGGAGGCGGCCACGGTGACCGTGAACTTCCCTTTCTTCACCGGGGCGACCAGCGCGGCTTCCGATGTATCGGGGCCGCTGGCAAAGAGCCATACCGTGGGGATGGCAAGCACCACCAGGACCAGGACGATGCGCATCGCCCGGGTCCGGGGCAGGCGCAGAGCGCCGAAGAGGCGGCGGAGGCTTGGTACAGGCATTTCGGAGTTCCTCGTGGTGAGAAGCCGGTGCGGCGACCGGCTGGACATTCCTCAGACGCTGGAAAGGCCGATTCGGTTGCAAGCGAGGCAAAACTGGCTTTTGAGTGTGCACCGCGGGACGGGGACCGGCAAGTGGTAGGGCCCTAGGTGCTGGAGGCGGTTCCTTTCAGCCTGCGCATGACTCGCGCCTGGGCGGCCCCGTCGCGGACGGCGATGAAGATCGTGTC
>JBDTTZ010000471.1:0-4055 GCA_040008015.1 Gemmatimonadota bacterium | reverse complement strand
TCACCTCGACCTCGATGGTCCCACCATCGGTGTCATAGCTGAAGCTTTGCGGCGTACCCGGTGACGCGCCGGCCGACGCCGGGGGAGCGATCTCTCGAAGCAATCCCAGGATCTGGCTGCTGCCCAGGGCGTCCTTGGTGATCTGCTTGGCGGCGCCCTGCATCACGAGAGCCACCGGCTTCCCGCTGGCAAGGGTGAGCGCCTCGGCCCCGTGGTCCCGCATCGCCTGGATGAACTTGTCGAGTCTGGCCATCTCTCTTGGAGTCCGGGTTTCTAATGCGATTTCTGACGGTAAGACGGTAGGACGGTAGGACGGTACAAACCCTCGATGTCCACCATCCTGCCAATCGGAAGCTACCGTCTTACCGTCTTACCGTCTTACCGTCTAATCCGCCGGCTTCACCACTCGCACGTGCATTCGGTTGATATAGCAGGTCGCCACTTCGGTGCGGAGCACGAAGAACGGGCCCGGCTCATTGAGATAATCCAGGGTTCGATTCCTGGTCGGGGGTAGCTCCAGCGACGCCCAGCCCTCCACCCGGGTTCCGCCCGCCATCGTCACCTCGAGCCGGATCGTCTTGGCCGCGCTGGCCCGTTCCGCGTCGCTCAGCGCCACGCCGGGCTCGCAGCTCACCATGGCGACCTGGGCCTTGGCGGCGAACGCGATCTGGCCACCCTGGAGCGTCACCGGGAAAAACGGCTCGGGGCGATTGAGCATCTCCAGCGGCGTTTCAGGACCGTCGTGATGCCCCACGCGGGGCTGGAGGTGAATGTCTCCCTGGATCATGAGCGATTCGGCCAGCGACACCTGGGCCGGAATTCTCTCGGTCGAGGCCCAGTTAGACATGGTCCCGGTATCGCAGCTCGGCCCCGGACTGGCGCTCCAGCAGCTTGATGGCCTCGAGGTAGTCCGCTTCTTCGCCCAGCTCCAGCCGGGCTTCGCCGAAGAGCCGGCGCACCAGCGCCAGGACCGGGGCTCGCACCCCCTGCTCTTCCAGGAACCCGGTCGCGATCCCGGTGTCCTTCTCGAGCAGGGCCAGCCGGAAGGTGACCGGGAACTTGCCGGTGAGCACCCGCTCGGGAACCAGCTTTTCGCTGACGAAGGAGCGGCCGCTGGAGGCGTTCAGCACCTCGAAGGCGCGGGCGGGATCCACGCCCGCCTTTACCAGGGCAAGAGCTCCTTCGGCGACGGTCAGGATGTTGGCGGCCAGCAACGCATTATTGACGGCCTTCATGGCATGGCCCGCCCCGACCGGACCCATGTGCTCGATCCGTTTGCCGAAGGCGGACACGATGGGGCGAGCCCGCTCGAACGTCGCGGCATCGCCGCCGACCATCACGGTCAGCGCGGCCGCCTCGGCGCCATCAGTACCGCCGGAGACCGGCGCGTCGGCGAACATCACGCCGTGGTCCTTGAGCCGAGCGGCAATCTTCCGGGAGGAGGCCGGGTCGCCTGAAGTGCAATCGAGAAAGAGCGTGCCCGGCGCGATCCCGGCCAGGATCCCGTCGGGCCCATCCAGCAGCTCCTCAACCTCCCGCGAGGTGGGGAGGCAGGTGATCACGACCTCGGCGTCGGCCGCGGCATCGCGCGGAGTCTCGACGGCGGTTGCTCCATGGGCAACGGCAAATTCCCGCGCCTTGGCCGCGGTCCGATTCCACACCACGAGCCGGTGGGAGCGGGCGAGGTGCGCGGCCATGGGCGTCCCGATAGCCCCGAGTCCGAGGAAGGCGAGGTTCATGAGGAAAACAAGATAAGCGGAAACGAACAGTGCCGGGACCAGAGGCCCCGGCACCAGCCCCCTGAGAGACGATTACGGGGACGGAGTGGAAACCGCCCCCGGTAAGCGCCCGGAGGAGATCAGGGGACGTTGATCGTTTGCGTCTGACTCCCGGTGAGACCGCCCCCGTCAGTAACGACCAGGACGATCTTGAAGGTTCCGGCTCTGGGAAAGACCTGGTTGAAGGTCACCCCGCTGCCCACGACGGTGCCGTTCGTCCGCTGCCAGCTGTAGGAAACCACCCCAACATCGTCGCTGGACCCGCTGCCGTCAAAGTTGCAGCTGTGGTTGGCGGCGGAGCAACTGAACGTGAAGCTCGCCGTCGGGGGCTGGTTCCCGCCGCCCTGGACCACGACCGTATGGGTAACGCTGTTGTTGAGCCCGCCGCCGTCGGTCACGGTGAGCGTGAGATCGAATGTCTTGGTGCCGGTGAACTGCCGATTGAACGTGGCGGTGTTCGCGACCTGGTTCCCGCCGCTCAGCGTCCAGGAATAGGACACGATCCCGACATCATCGCTGGAACCGGTACCATTAAAGGTGCAGGACAGGCCGGTGGTGCAGCTGTAGGTAAAGGCCGCCATCGGCGGATTGTTCCCGCCGCCGCCCCCGATGAAGCCCATATAGAGATTCACGTTCGGGGTGTTAGCCGGGAAACTGCCGCCCCCCACGCCTTTGATGATGCCCGGAGTGCCGTTGCTCACCAGGGCGGCCTGCACCTGGGCCGGGGTGGAGCCCGGATGGGCCGAAAGGTACAGCATGGCGGCGCCGGCCACATGCGGGGCCGACATCGACGTGCCGCTGATGGTGTTGGTCGCCGTGGGGCTGCCGATCCAGCCGGCCGTGATGTTGACGCCGGGCCCGCCCAGATCAGTGCAGGGACCGATATTGGAGAAGTTGGCGATCCGGTCGTTGATGTCGAACGCCATCACCGTGATGCCTTCGGTGACCGCGGCCGGCGACTGGGTGCAGGCATCGGCGCCGAAGCTGTTCCCGGCGGAGAGGCTGTACACGACACCCGCCGCGATGGAATTACGCACCGCCTGGTTGGTGGCAGGGTCCAGTCCGCCACCGAGGCTCATGTTAGCCACCGACTGTTGACCGGGATGGGCCTGGTGGTCCTTGGTCACCCAATCGATGCCGGCGATGACCTGAGCGAAGCTGCCGGAGCCACCGCAATCGAGCACCCGCACGGGGTGCAGCGTGGCGCCCTTGGCGACGCCGTAGGTGGTACCCGCCGCTGTCGTCGCAGTGTGAGTCCCATGGCCATTGCAGTCGTTCGCCTTGCCTCCGACGGTGATCTCGTCCACTCCGGTGGAGAGCCGGCCGGCGATATCGGCGTGCGGAGCGGGGAGGACCGACCCGTTGATGCCACCGAGGATTCCGGTGTCGATGCCGTAGAAGTGGACCCCGGCCGCCGTGTTGGGATAGGTATAACTGTTGTCGAGCGGGAAGTTGCGCTGGTCAATCCGGTCCAGACCCCAGGACGGGGTGGGCGACTGGGTTGCGTCGATCCTCATGACCCCGTCCGGCGTGATATAGTTCACCCGGGGATCCCGGCGCAGGTTGTCGGCGGACAGATCCGACATCCGGGCCGCGAAGCCATGCAGCGCCGAGCTATACACAAAGTCCGGCTTGGTTCCCTCCGTCGCGACCATCTGATCGGTGGCCGCCTGGATGCCAACCACATTGTCCTTGAAGACCACAATGTAACGTTTGCCGGCGACCGAGCCTGCGCTGAGCGAGGGATCCGACGCGGTTGGCGTCGAATTCTCGCCGGCGCAGGCCGCGAGGAGGGCAAGCATGCCACAAGCAAGCAACCGTTTCGCCATAGGAAACCTTCCTAACTGATGGTGGGTATGGTGGTGGAGTTTGTGGTGCGGCCGCGGATTGCAGCACCTCAAAATTGGGATTTCCCCAATCTGCGTCAAGAGGCACTGTGTGCAATAATCGCGCAACAATCTGCGCGCATCCGGGACGGCTGAGGGCCTCATGAGGCGCCGGTGGACCCGACACCTCATGAAGACCAGACGTACTGGGGAAGTATTCTCCCAGGTTTACGTCAAGCTCCTCAGGGAACCACGACCGTCTTGGTGATCGAGTTGGAAAGCCCGCCACCGTCAGTCACGGTGAGCACGATCTGGGAGCTGCCGGCCTTGGGGAAAGCTTGCGTCAGCATGACGCCGGTCCCCAACTGGGTGCCGTTGGGCCGCTTCCAGACATACGAGACGATCCCCACGTCATCGGTCGAGCTGCTGGCATTCAGGGTACAGGTGTGGG
>JBDTTZ010000470.1:0-4219 GCA_040008015.1 Gemmatimonadota bacterium | reverse complement strand
CCGGCATCTCCCAGCCGGCGAAGGGGACCAGCTTGGCGCCCAGGGCCTTGTGGACGTCGTAAAGAGGAGTGTGTTTCAGAGTCTCAGACATTTCCACCCCGATGTCATTCCGAGCGAAGCGAGGAATCTCAAGCTCGAATCCGCTCGGTACGTTTGGCTGCTTTGACAGGCTGCCCTTGAGATCCCTCGCTCCGCTCGGGATGACAGCAGTTCCTTGTCACTTGTCACCTGTCACCTGTCACTTGTTACTTGTTACTTGACGTCCCCCATCAGCATTGCCATCAGCGCCTTCTGCGCGTGCAGCCGGTTCTCAGCCTGGTCCCAGACTCGAGACTGAGGTCCTTCCAGCACTTCCTCCGACACTTCCTCGCCGCGGTGCGCGGGGAGGCAATGGAGGAAGATCGCCTTGGGATCGGCCAGCTTCATGAGGTCCGCATCCACGCAGTATCCCTGGAAAGCCTGGAGCCGGGCTTCGGTTTCTCCCTCCTGGCCCATGGACGCGAACACATCGGTGTTCACCACGTGGGCGCCCTCGACCGCCTCTTCCGGATCTTCAGTGATGAGGAGTTTGGCCTTCCTGCTGTTGGCCTCGAAGATGTCGTGGTTGGGCTCGTAGCCTTCGGGGCAAGCGAGCCGGAGCTCGAAGCCGAGCAGGCCGGCGCACTCGATCCAGCTGTTGGCCATGTTGTTCCCGTCGCCGATCCAGGCCACGATCTTCCCTTCAAAGGCTCGCAGATTCTCCTGAATCGTCATCAGGTCGGCGAGCAACTGGCAGGGGTGCAGCAGGTCGGTCAGCCCGTTGATGATCGGGACGCTGGCGAATCTCGCCAGCTCGACCACGTCGGCTTGGGCGAAGGTGCGGATCATGATCCCGTCGAGATAGCGGGAGAGTACCCGGGCGGTATCCCGAATCGGCTCACCCCGACCCAGCTGGATGTCGCGGGCAGACAGGAAGAGGGCGTGTCCGCCGAGCTGGTACATCCCGACCTCGAAGGAGACCCGGGTCCGGGTGGAGCTCTTGGCGAAGACCATTCCTAACGTCTTTCCTGTCAATGGCTTATCGCGGTATTTGCCGCTCTTCATGTCCAACGCCAGCTGGATCAGTTTGACGTATTCGGCCTTGGAAAGATCAGTGTTGGCGAGGAAGTCTCGTTTGGCCATGCGGATCGGAGAGGTGGAGGATGACAATTTGGCAGGGATAGTAATCAGAAAAAGCGCTAGCGGTAAGCCAAACGGTAAGAGGTGCTTACCGCTTACCTCTCAGAGTCCTTCAGGATGGCTGTCGCCTCGTCAGAGTCCTCTTCGTGGACCCCCAGCCGCACCTCCGCCAGCAGGTGAAGTGAGGGCAGCATGCCGCCCGCGTCGTCCCGCATGACGATCGAGGAGATCCCATTGGCCTCCAGCACCGCCTGGGCGAGCTGGGCCTCGACCTCGCTCGGATAGTTACCCACCACGACAATCGCCATATCACTCCGGTGCAGGTTTGGAGAACAGTACTTGGGCGGTAGTGGACGGTAGAAGGCGGTAGAAGGCGGTAGGAGTGGGGACTTCTGGTCTGGTTGCTGTCATACCGCCCATTACCGTCTATTACCGCCTATTACCGCCTTGTTTTTTGGTGAGTTGACTCACAGGCCCGGGCTCTCCCGAAGCACCAAGTTGGGGTGAACGATAGTTCCAACCCCCACCTCGGGAAACTGTATGCGCGTTACCCACCTCTGCTGCCTCCTGGCCCTACCTGCCATCGCATGTTCCGCGGACCGGGCAGCCCCGACCGCTCCGGCCGACCGTGACGTTCACGCCTTCGTCAATCCGCCGCCGGCCGCCTCAGTGACGGTGCCGGTAAACGTCCCGGCCAGCATGCAAAGCGCGCCGTTCAACGTCACTCGCTTCCTCACCATTCCGCCCAACTTCGCGATCGCAGTCTACACCCGGATCGCCGGGGCGCGGTTCATGGCGGTGGCGCCGAACGGGGACCTGCTGGTGGCGGTGCCGGGCTCGGGGAAGGTGGTGCTGGTGCGGCCCAATGGCAGCGGGAATCCGCTCATTTCGGACTTCGTGACCGGGCTGGCCAAGCCGCACGACATCGTGTTCCACCCGATTGGCGCGACGACGTATCTCTACATCGCCGAGAAGAACCAGATCAACCGGTATGCCTACACTAACGGCGACCTGACCGGGCAGAACCGGCAGATCATCCTCTCCGGCCTGCCCGACGAATCTTCGCCGGGGCTGGGCGGGACGTACGGCCACGTGCTCAAGAACATCGCGCTGGATTCCAACGACAAGCTGTACGTTTCCATCGCGTCCACCTGTAACGTCTGTCTCAACGACACCCAGAGCAATCCGGTTCGGGGAGCGATCTACCAGTACAATGCCGACGGGACAGGCGGGGTGCTCTTTGCGCGGGGACTTCGGAACGCCGAAGGGCTGGCCATGCTTCCCGGCACCACCACGCTCTGGGCCATCGTGAACAATCGTGACGATATCCCCTACCCCTTCAATGACGGCAGCGGGAACTACGGCCAGGTGATCACCTCCTACGTGGACAACCATCCACCCGAGGAATTCACCAGGGTGCGCTCCGGCGGCAACTATGGCTGGCCCTTCTGCAATCCCAACCCGGACAGTGCCACCGGCTATGTCAACATGCCGTTCGATCTCGACTACAACCTGAACCAGAACGGCAGCGTCAACTGCGCCTCTATGGACCGGATCAGCATGGGCATCCAGGCCCATTCGGCCCCGCTCGGCCTGCTCTTCCTCCAGAATACCGCGGTGCCCGCCGCCTATCAGCCCGGCGCGGTCGCGGGGCTGCACGGATCGTGGAACCGGAGCCAGAAGACGGGCTACAAGGTGATCTACTTCCCCTGGGACAACGGGTCCCAGCTTCCCGCTACGCCTATCAACCTGGTGACGGGATGGTTGCAGGGCGGCTCGGAATGGGGGCGGCCGGTGGACATCGCGGTCAACGGCGCGGGAGACTTCCTGATCTCGGACGACGCCAGCGGCACCATCTACAAGATGACCTACACCGCCGGGCCTCCCCCCCCGCCGAGTGATACCACCTACGAGGCGGAGATGGCGACGCTGCACGGTGCGGTGATCAAGAGCAACCAGGCGGGATTCACCGGGACGGGATTTGTTCACTATGTGAACGCCACCGGTGACTACATCGAGTGGACGTTCACCGTTCCCGCGACCGATGACTACAATCTGTCCTTCCGCTATGGGCTCAAGAGCGGGACGAGGTCACTGGCGGTCGCCGTTAACGGCGTGACCGTTGTCCCCAGTTTCGCCTTCGCGGCGACGGGCTCGCTGACCACGTGGAAGCGGATCAAGATCACCCGGGCGCTCACCGCCGGACCGGTATCGCTGCGGCTGAGTACGACGGGGCAGAGCGGGCCGAACGTGGATAATGTGCGGGTGTTTCTAGCGCCTTAGAAGTGACAAGTGACAAGGAACCAGGAACCAGGAACCAGGAACCAGCACCAAATCCTTGTCCCTTGTTACTTGTCACTCTCGCTGATTAGCTCGCGAGACCAAGAAGTTTCTTCTTGAAGTCCTCTCCCGGCCCCGGCTTTGGGCCGAGCCACGCCTTGAACAGCGCGTCGGCGAAGTCCTTCCCTTCCAGGGTTCCCTTGTTCTTCCCGTTCACCTCGATCCGGGTGCCGCTGCCGGGGAGATAGGTGAACACGAACTGCTGCCCCTTCTCGATGTCTTCCATGTAGCCGCACAGGGTGACGAATTGCTGCTTGAGCGCGGCCGAGGCGTTAGGCGTGTTGTTTTCCAGGGCTTCGTCCCAGGCACCGCACATCCGCTTGGCGTCTACGTCGCGAAGGAATTGCAGGACGATGCGCCGGGGACTGTCGGCCCCGAGGATCTGCTCCGCGTTGCTGCTCCGGGCGGGGAGATAGAGGCCGGCGACGTAGACCTTGAAGACGACTTTCTTGCGGAGCGCCATCCCGTTCAGGACCAGGTCGTGGCCTTCGACCTGGATGTGCCGGGCATAGGAGACGTCGTTCATGGTCATGGTGGAGTCCTGCGCGGCGAGCGGAGCCGCGAGCAGGGTGGTGACCATGGGAATCAGGAGAGGGAGACGCATACGAGTCCGGGGGTTGAGGACGCATTGGAATGCGAGTCTTGCAACAGCTTTGATAATATAGTTGTCATCCCGAGCGTAGCGAGCAACTGTCTTGGTTTGGTGGTGGGTCTAGGCATA
>JBDTTZ010000469.1:0-13940 GCA_040008015.1 Gemmatimonadota bacterium | reverse complement strand
CGTCTCCAGCACCGGCACGTAGAACCGCCCGTTGTTCAGATCAAGACCGAACCGGTACTGCTGGGCCAGCGGGTTGTCGGCATAGACCAGTGTCCGGGGTCGCCAATCTCGTCCCACCGGGATCGCCCGGATGACGAACCGGCCCGTGCTGTCGACCTCGGGCGCGTATACGGTACGCATGTCTGTGGAGATTACCCCGAAGACGAACCCGTCAATGCTGCCGTCGCCGGCCGGCACCATCAGGGTTCGCTGACCAGACTTCGGGTCCAGCAGGTGCAGGCCCAGGGAGTCAGCGAGAAGAATCCGGCCATCAGGAGCCCAGGTCCCTACCGCTTGGCCCAGAAAGCGCCTCGGGGTGGACCAGCCGCCCGCCGGGGTCCGGTCCGCCACCACGATCCCGCTGTCCGAGAAGCCGTCTACCCACTCCAACGACCGTCCATCCGGTGACCATTGGGGCACCCGATCGTCCCCGGGGCTGGTGGAGACCTGGACCGCCGGCCCGCCGCCGGCGGGCATGACGAAGATGTCCCGATTGTTGGCCCCGTTCCGCACCGAGTGGAACGCCACTTCCCGCCCGTCAGGGGACACCGCCGGTGCGAAATCATCGACCGGATCGGTGGTGAGTTGTTCCGGCGGGCCGCCGGCCAGGGGAAGCCTCCAGATGTCGAAATTCCCGCTCCGGTCGGAATCGTAGTAGAGCCACTTTCCGTCGCGAGAGACCACCGCCTCTTCGATATTCTGGGTCCCGCTGGTCACCTGCCGCGCCTGGGAGAGCGGTACCGAGTCCCGGGCAGGAATCGCGATGGACCAGACATTCGAGGTCTGGGTCATGGCCGAATAGGCCAGCCGTCGACCGTCGGCCGAGAGGCTGAGCCGCTCGGGGTTGAGCCCGGTGGTGATCCGGACCGGCCGGCCCTGCGGGCGGCCGGAACCGCTCAGTGACAGCTGATAGATATCCCGCCCGCCCTCCCGGTCCGAGATGAACAGGATGGTATGACGCCCCGGCAGCCAGACCGGGCTGGTATTGAGGGACGTGGAATCCGTGAGTGCCCCCGGCGTTCCGCCCGCGGCCCGCACCAGCTTGATGGTACTGGGGGCGGTGTTGCCGATGAAGTGGAAAGTGGCGTTGCCTTCGACGTACGCGATCCATTCCCCATCGGAGGACCAGGCCGGGGAATGAACCTGGGGGCCCGCCGCGACGACGGTGCGGCCGGGCTGGTCGACGGACTGGGCATAGATCGTATCCAGGCCGCCGCCGCCAGCGTACGCGAAGCGGGTTCCATCCGGGGACCAGGCCGCGAACAAAGTCTGCCCCGTGGCGACCAGACGTGCCTGTCCGCCGAGCGTGGCCATCAGATACAGCCCGTCTTCGCCGGTGAAGAGCATCCGGCTCCCGTCCGGGGAGATGGCTGGCAGGCCGTTGTCGCCCGGCAGCGAAGCCGTCACCACCGTGGGCGCTCCGGCTTCCACCTGCTGCACCACAACCTCATTGTGGACGGCGTCCGAGCGGGTGTATGCAATCACCTGCCCGTCGGGAGAGAGGGAGGGCCAGGACTCGAATGCCGGTTCGACCGCCACCGCCGTTCGCTTGCCCAGGACAATCGTATCGGGCGCGCGCTGCCTCAGCGTCACGGCAAAGGCGCCGGCGGCGACGACCGCGCCCCCCAGCAACCACGCGGCCCAGCGGGGGAATTCGCGTCGAGGCTGCGTCCGGGTGACCGGCGCCAGCCGTGTCGGCGTCACCCCGAGGCTCGGCGTGCCCAACTGTTCCAGTTGCGCGCGGACCTGCTCCGCGCTCTGCCACCGGTCGGCTGGGAGCTTCTCCAGGCACTTCATGATGATGGCTTCGAGCCCGGGCGGAACCGCCGGGCGTCGGGTGCTGAGCGCCGCGGGGGCCTGAGTCACCTGCGCCGCGAGGATCTCCTGGGGAGTCGAGCCCTGGAACGGCGGCCCGGCCAGCATCTCGTAGCCCATCACTCCCAGGGCGTAGATATCTACCCGGTGGTCGAGATTGGGGTCCGCCAACGCCTGTTCCGGTGCCATGTAGGCCGGGGTCCCCACTGACATGCCGGTTTCGGTGAGCTTCGGTCCTCCCCCCGCGTCAGCCACCGCCTTGGCCACCCCGAAGTCCATAACCAGGGCATGACGACCGGAGAGCAGCAGGTTGTCCGGCTTGATGTCCCGGTGCACCACACCCTGTCCGTGGGCATAGGCCAGCGCGTCGGCGACTTCAGTGAGAATCCGCAGTGCGTCTTCGACCGGCAGCTCGCCACGCCGCAGCCGGTCGCGCAAGGACTCCCCGTCTACGTACGGCATCACGTAGTAGAGGAACCCGTCGGCTTCGCCGGAATCGAGCAGAGGCAGGATGTGGGGATGCTGCAGCTGGGCGGCAACGTGGATCTCGCGGAAGAAGCGGTCACTGCCCAGGCTGGCCGCGAGGATCGGACGCAGGACCTTGACCGCCACCCTGCGCTCGTGCTTCAGGTCTTGCGCGAGATACACGGTCGCCATCCCACCCTGCCCGAGCTCGCGCTCGATCCGGTAGCGGTCGGCGAGTGCCCTCGAAAGGCGCTCGGCGGTTGTCATCTCAGCCGCCGGGTCGGAACTCGAAGCCGGTGGGGCAAGGTCAGGTTACCGGGAATTAGCGCCGCCGTTCTGGATAGGCATGAGAGCAGTCCGCGGCCGTTTTGGGTGCGGCCCAAGACCGGGATCAAAACATAACCTCAAAAAAGAGTTACCCGAGAAGTGGACAATGTGCCGTCCCCGGAGCGCCCCCGGAGGCTAGGGCCGACTGCCATGCCACGCTGGCCCAACTCGGGATCGCTGCGGTAGCGGTCGGCCTGGGCGGGGGCGCGGAGACCTCCGCGGTCAGTCACCGATCACCTCAGCCCCGAGAGAGAGAGAGAGAGAGAGAGAGAGAGAGAGAGAGAGAGAGAGAGTCGCCACGGCCAGCGCCTTGTCGTACGTGGCCATGGCGATGACCGGGTTACCCGCGTCGCTGGGCAAATGCATCGACCCAGGAAATCATCGCGACGATGGCCGCTCCTCGAGGAACCGGCGGATCCTGTCATAGTCTCAATATGGTCAATGTGGTCACAATAATCAGGCCGTGGACGCCGCCAGATCGCCCTGCCACCCGGGCCCCCGCTCGGATCATGTCAAAGAGTGAAGGCACGATGATCCCGGGGAATCGAGCGAGGGACTACGATCGTCCGGCGCTAGTTCACCGGCGCGGTGCGCTGGCGGCGAGGCCCACTACGGTCACCGCGAAGACCGGGCAGTGAGCGGTATGCACGACTCGCTCGGTGACGCTCCCCACCTCGATATCGATAGCCTCCGGCGCGCCGCGTCCCCGGGTGGCCATCATGATCAAGTCGCAACCCTCGGATTCGGCCACACTGGTGATGGTCCGGACCGCCCCCGAGCCCTCCACCCGAGTCTCCGCCACGTACCCGATATTCCGTAGCGCGGTGGCGACCGAGCCGAGATACTCCGCCAGCCGGGGCACTTCGCCTTCGGTTTCGGGAATGGTCAGCAGCAGGATGGTGCTGCCGAAACGACCGGCAACAATGCGCGCCCAGGGCAGGACCTCTTCCGAGCCTTCCGATCCGTCCAGGCAGACCAGGAGCCTTGTGAAGGCAGTATGCCGGCTGGTCCAGGCGTCGGTCGGCCGGATGATGAGAACCGGCAGCTCGGTCTGGCGGACCACGGCCGTCGAGATGTTGCGGCCGAATAGCCGGTCAACCCGGGAACGGCCATGAGTGGCCATCACGATGATTTCGGCATTTCGCTCGGTTGCATGGCGCCCGATTTCCTGGGCAATGCTGCCGCTTCGAACACCGGAGTGCACGGAAAAGCCACTCCGGCGGAGCGTCAACGATACCTGTTCGAGATATGACTCGATGGCCGGCTCCGCCTGGGTGCCGGGCCCGGCCCCACCATCATCCGGTCCCGGCCCCGACCGCACTGACACCAGGTCGATGCTTCCGGTCGTGGTTCTCGCGAGCAATTGTGCGACCGGGAGTGCATGCTCGGCCAGGGCCGAGCCGTCAAGCGGGACCAGAATGTGGTCGATGCCGAAGTCATCCCCGGGAAAGTCATGGCGCTGGAACGGGAGGAGATACTGGCCTGCGAAGAAACGGCCCAGGTGTGCCTCCAGCGGCTTGGGCGGACCGAGCTGGCTGCGGAACCGGCTGAACACAATGTAGAGCAGCGGAATAAACAACAGGTAGGTCCACGCCCCTTCGAGAAACCGCTCCTCGAAGATGATCGCCGTGGCCGCCGTGGTCAGCAGGGCGGCGAAGATGGTACCGACCAGAGTGGCTGCCGCCCCGGCGGTGAACTGCTTCCGCAGCTCGCGGCAAATGCGCTTGGCCGCGGCCCACCCGGTCATACTGAGAAGGATGAAGACTCCAGCCGCATAGATGGCGAGGTAGGTTTCTTCGTGGGTACCGAACAGGGTGAAACAGAGTGCGACAATGCCGATCTCGACCCAGACCGGCTTGTCGGCGACATCGAACCGGTTGCGCAACCCGAGCCACGCCGGGATGTAGTGCCGGTAGCGGAGCCCCAGGGCCAGGTTCTGCAGGCCCTGGGCACTCGCGGCCGCGGCCGAGCCGAGCACCAGTACTCCGATCAGGGTGCCGATCCACGGCAGCGGGGCGGGCAGGAGCTGGTCCATAGTCTGGGTGAAAACCGAGACATGGGTGTTGGCAGGATCGGAAAGGGCGAGAATGGCAGGACCGACCACCAGCATGGTGAGGCAGGTCGTCCCCATGATGATGACCAGGCTCCCAAAGGCTTTCCGGCTCCGCTCCGCGTTGTTCCCGTCGTAGGCGGCTACCAGGTTGGCGAAGATCTCGATCCCGGTCATCAGCGCCAGTATCCGGGCAAACCCGCCGAGCGTGAAATGAAGGTACTTCGGAGCGAAGGCGTGGTGATCGAACGCCGGCAGGTGAAAGCCGCGTTGCCAGATCGTTGCGCCGATCATGGTCCAGAGCAGCAGTAGCACCGCCAGCGTTGCAGGCCCGAACGCGCGCGCGGCCGCCTTGGGGCCAAGGTTGACCAGCCAGCCGACGCCGATGCTGATGAGGATCGCGAGGACACTGCGGTACTGAAGCCCCAGGATGGACGCGTTGAGAGTGGGGAGTCGATCGGCGATGAAAGTGACCAGGGCCGCGATGCTGACCAGGAACGTCAGGGTATACTCTACGAACGTTATCCCCGCGTTCATCTTCACGGCCCAGGGCCCGAATTCTTCCTCGCTGAGCCCGCTTCCGCCACTGCCGTCCACGACCCAGCGCATCACCAGCCGGTACATGGCCGACACCATCACCACGGTAAAGATGACCAGCCAGATGCTGGCACCGAAGGTCACTTCCGCGACGCCGGCCACGACGATCAGTTTGAGGAAGGGGCCGAAGACGTAGAGGGGTGAGGTCGCGGGGTCGCCGCCGCCGGCGAGCGCGCCCTGGAACGAGTTGGACAACCGATGGGAAACGTGGGCCATGGTCGGGCGGTTCGGGTCGGCGGAGGAAGTCAGGTGCCGGAAAGACGGCCGGGCGCGCCGGCGCCATGAAGATAGCGGGCCAGCGTCGGATTCGGGTTCGTGCCGCCACCGCCGGTGCCGCGGCTCCGGCATATTCTGGTCGGCGGGTCACCTGCGCCGCGGTACCCCGGAGCGGGGTAGTAAAGCGGAAGCTCTTGATGCGGTGTAACGTCTTCAAATCGATGTTGCCGCTGGAGACCATGGCGACGATCGGTGCCGGAGGTTGGCCGTCGTCTTGATTTCGGCGAGGAACCGATCGGCAGCGAGATCGGGACGCAGCACCTTGAGGGCGACCTGGCGGTCGTGCTTGAGGTCGTGCGCGAGGTAGACCGTGGCCATGCCGCCCTGGCCCAACTCGCGCTCGATGGTGTAGCGATCGGAGAGTGCGGCGGTGAGGCGCTCGGGAGTCGTCATCGAACGCTCGTCGCGAAGCGACGGCTCGGCTGATCCTTCGGCTTCGCTCAGGACAAGCGTCACTCGAGCGAATCACCACGGACTTGCCTCGACGTCTGTCTTCGAGAAATCATCACCGACAAAGAGCAGCGGCTCACCGCGCGCCACCGAGAGGGCATAGCTGAAGCAGTCGCCGAAATTCAGCCCGGCAGCATGCCGGCCGCGCCCGAACCGCAGTGCAGCATCGCGCGCCAGGGCCACCTGCTCATCGCCGACCGGGACGACCTCCGCTCCGATGGCGCGCAGCAGTCGATCGAGTTGCGGATCGCCCGCGTCGCCGAAGCGACCGAGGATCACCAGTGACGCCTCGACCACCGTGGCAGCGGAGACCAGGCGGGTGGGCTCCGCTTCGACCGCGGCGAGCAGGCGATCGGCCTCCGGTTCGCGGAGGAGGATGGCGATCATCGCCGAGGTGTCAATCACCATCGCTCACTCCGGGACACCGTGGGCATCGTAGCCCACGATATGATCGGCAGGACGTGGGTCGAGAACCGGCAGGCGGGCGAGCCGCTCCTGAATCCGGCGCACCTCCGGTGCAATTCCTCGGCGCGCGCGCTGCGACTCCCGGGCGAGCCGGTCACGCAGGGCGTTCCGGATGGCATCGGTGAGCGACTCGCCGGTGGCAGCGGCGAGTGCTCTGGCGAGTCGGTCGGTTTCGGGGTCCTTGATGCTGATGGCCATATATACCTTTATAGATGTCAGTATATAAATATAGACATTTGGAGGCTACGCCGCAATGCCGGGGCTCAAAAACCGGTCCTCAGCCCCGTCACCGGCGACACCCAGATGTTGCTCAGGGATTCTGCAGGGTGAAATACAGCCGTCCACTGCAGCGTCGCAATGGTCTTGAACCGTTCGGCGCCGATGACGGCGGCGAAGTTCCGGCCGCAGGACCGTGATGGCGACCCTACGGTCGTGCTTGAGGTCGCCGGCGAGGTAGACCGTCGCCATCTCGCCCTGCCCCAGCTCGCGCTCCATGCGGTATAGCGGTCCGCCAAGGCGTTCGAAAGGCGCTCGGGAATTGGCGCCGCCGTTCGGATAGGCATGAGAGCAGTCCGCGACCGTTCAGGTGCGGCCCAGGACCGGAATCAGCGTGTCTCCGTGCGAAACAGCGGAGAATTCAGCTTTGCAGCCCCTAAACATAACCTTCAAAAAAGAGTTACCCGAGAAATGGACAATGTGCCGTCCCCGGGGCGCCCCCGGTGGCTAGGGCCGACCGTCCTGCAGACCGACCCGCCTGAGCAGGGCGCCGAATCGCGGGTCCCGCTGGAACGCCGGGTTCAGAATCTCACTGCGTACTACCGGCACGAGAATGGACCGCCCCTGGACTGCGAGGTCCAAGTCATGAAAGGCCCCGTCGAAGTCGCCCAGCTCTGCTCGCCAGTCGGCCCGCTCGAACCACAGCTTGCCGGCGGTGAATGCCTCGATCTGTTTCCGACTGACCGCATCGTGTCCGCCCGACTGCCACGCGCGCCGCAGCACCGCCGCCGGCGCGCCGGCGCGGGTCGAATTGGCCTGGAGACGCTCCTGCGCCGCGAAGAACGCCGCGGTGTCGCCCCGCGCGAAATAGATCCGCGCGATCCAACGGAGCGCGAGCGGCAGCGTTGGATCGATTTCCAGCGCCTTCGTCATCCGAATCATTGCCTGGGCAGTATCGCCTTGAGCGAGGAAGTGGGTGCCGAGGTTCGTGTTGGTGATGGCCGAGAGCGGATCCAGTTGCAGTGCCCTCGTGAACGACTCCAGAGCCCGGTCCGTCTGCCCCGTGGCGTCCAGCAGATCGGCATACCATTTGTGAGCGTTGCCGTACCCCGGGCTCAACTCGATGGCGCGACGAAAGGCGCTATCCGCCTTCCTCACATCCCAATCCTGCAGAAACAGCAGATGGGCCCGGGTTGTCAGGGCCTCGCCGAAGTCGGGATCGATCGCCAGGGCGCGATCGACGGCCGTCCGGGCCTGAGCGAGGGTGGCAATGGAGGGCACGTTGGAATAGAACGCAAGCGCGAGGTAGGCGTCGGCAAGACCGGTCCACGCCTGGACGAAGAGAGAATCCCGCGCCAGCGCCTGTTCGAACAGGCCGATCGCCCGTTCGACGTCAATCGTGGTGCGCTTGGCCTGGTAGAAACGTCCCTGCAGGTACAGGTCGTACGCCTCGGGATCGCGGGTCGCGGTCCCCGCCCCACCGACGTTGCCGGCCAGGACCCGACCCCGAAGCGCCGCGATCACCGCTCGGGCGACTTCGTCCTGAACGGCAAAAATGTCGGTGGTGCTTCGGTCGAAGGTCTCCGACCAGAGACTGACGCCGTCCACGACCTTCACCAGCTGGGCAGTGATCCGGAGCTTGTCTCCGGCCCGCTGGACGCTCCCCTCGAGGACCGTGGAGACGCGCGCCGGTGTGGGGCGGTGGCCCCTTCGATATATGGCATGACGTAGTAGAGGAAGCCATCGGCTTCGCCCGAGTCGAACAGCGGAAGGAGATTCGGATGCCGGAGGTTGGCGGTGACCTTGATCTCGGCGAGGAACCGCTCGACGCCGAGGATGGCAGCGAGTTCGGGCCGCAGTACCTTCACCGCCACCTGGCGATCGTGCTTGATGTCGTGCGCCAGGTAGACCGTCGCCATGCCGCCCTGGCCCAGCTCCCACTCGATGCGGTAGCGGTCGGCCAACGCAGCCGCCAGGCGGGACGGGTCGCTCACCGGCCGGTGCCCACGAAGTTGAGTTTCTCCAGCAGCGCGATGAACCGCGGCTCCGAGCGCAGCGGATCGAAGAGGTGATCCTGGCCGAGCCACACCATGAACTCTGAATCGGACGCGTAAGCTCGCTCCAGGTTGTCGAGCGCCTGGGCATGGTCTCCCAGGCCGAGATACACCAGTGCCACGTTGAACGGCGCGACCTGGCCGTTTGGTGACCGCGACTTGAGGTGTTCGAGCGTGGCCATCGCCCGGGCCCGGTCGCCCGAAGCGCCGTAGGCGTACCCAAGAAAGGCCGTTACGAAGGGAGGTGCATCCATCGTGACGGCCTTTTCCAGCTTCGGAACGGCCTCGCGGAACTGGCCAATCTCGAGGTCCATCCACCCGTCCATCGTGACGACAGAATAGAACGTGGGATCGAGCTCCGCCGCCTTCCTGGTCAGCGCCCTGACGGTGGCTGTATCCCGCTGGTACATGTAAGAAAAGACGCAATCGATCAGAATGGAGGGCGAAAGGGGATCGAGCTCGATCGCGCGCCGCCCCTCGGCAATCGATGCATCGAGTCGGCCGACCAGCCCCAGCACCTGGCCGAGCTGATCGTGGGCAAAGGCATAGTTGGGATTGAGAGCGAGGGCGCGCCGGAACTCACGCTCGCTCCCTTCCCAGTCATGGTCAAACCAGGCCTTGTAGACCGCCAGCGACGTGTGTGCCTCGACCGAGTTGCTGTCCAGCTGCACCGCCCGCTCGGCGCCAGCCCTGGCTCTGGGCTTCGCCTCGCTGGCGGTGATGAACCCCTCGTTGTAGCCGGCCCAGAGGTAGGCGTCCGACAATCCGGCGTGGGCCGGCGCGAACGTGGGGCTCAGCCGTACTGCTACCTCGAACTGGGCGATGGCCAGCTGCAGATTCGGGTCACTGGGACGGTTGAAGAAGTAGCGGCCCTTGAGATAGGCGTCGTGGGCCTCGGGATTCACGCTCGGCGCGGCGGCCAGCCGTGACTGTTCGCTCGGCGTGAGCTGGATGTTGATCTCCCTGGCGATCGCCGCCGCGAGCTCGGCCTGGAGCGCCAGGACATCGCTCGAGTTGCGCTCGAAGGTCTTGGCCCACAGGTGCCGGTCCGCCCGGGCGTCGATCAGCTGGGCGGTGATCCGCACCTTGTCGCCGGAGCGACTCACCGAGCCTTCCACGATCGCATCGACGCCGAGGATTTTCGCGATCTCGGGTGTCGAGGGGCGGTTCTTGCCCTTGAACTGCATGGCCGACCCGCGCGAGGTCACCCGCAACTGGCTGATGGTCGCGAGATTCGTCGTCAGCTCGTCGGTCATCCCTTCGGCGAAGTATTCCTGGGTGGAATCCGCCGAATAGTTGTCCAAGGGCAGCACGGCGATCGAGCGTATATCGCCAGCGGCAGTTCCCCCCAGGCCTCCGAATCGCATCGCCGCAAAGACGCCCAGCGCCAGTAAGAGCGCCACTCCGATCGTGAGGCCGAGCCATTTCCGCCGCGGCGCGGGGGAAACTCGGCCGGGCATCGTCCCGCCGCGGACGGCCGTGGTACCGCTGCCCGAAAGCGCCTGGACGAACTGGGCGGCAGGATTGAAGCGGTCAGCCGGATTCTTGGCCAGTGACCGGGCCAGGGCGCCCGCGACCTGGGCCGGCACGGTGGGCCGCAGGTTGGTGATCGGGGCCGCCTCGGTCATCAGGTGCTGGCGGGCGACGACTTCAGCCGTTGGACCGGTAAACGGCGGCTGGCCCCCCAGCATCTCGTACAGTACGCAGCCCAGGCTATAGAGATCACTCCGCCCGTCGAGGTCGGGATCCCCGGCGGCCTGTTCCGGGCTCATGTACATCGGGGTGCCGATGGACATCCCGGTTTGGGTCAGCCGGTCGGCCCCGGCGACGCTCATCGCGCGGGCGATGCCGAAGTCCGCCACCACCGCATGACCGCCTTCGAGAAGGATGTTTTCCGGCTTGATGTCGCGATGGATGATGCCGCGGGCATGGGCGTACCCCAATGCGTCGGCCACCTCGCGCGCGATGGTCAGCGCTTCGTCGATGGGCAGCTGCTTCTGGCGAGTGAGCCGGTCCCGGAGAGACTCGCCTTCGACCAGTGGCATCACGTAATAGAGGAAGCCCTCACCCCCTGTCCCCCTCTCCCCTTCGTGGAGAGGGGGAACTATTGCATGTCCTGAATCAAACAGTGGCAGGATGTGCGGGTGCCGGAGATTGGCCGTGGTCTTGATCTCGGCGAGGAACCGCTCGGCGCCGATCGCGGCGGCCAGCTCGGGGCGCAGGACCTTAATGGCGACGTGGCGGTCGTGCTTGAGGTCCTGGGCGAGGTAGACCGTGGCCATGCCACCGGCACCCAGCTCCCGTTCGATGCGGTAGCGGTCGGCCAAAGCGGCGACGAGGCTGGAGAGCGTCACTTTTCCTCCAGCTCAGCGACCCAGATGTCGCTTTCGGGCGAGCCGATGGTGAGATAGAAGGTCCGACCGTCGGTGGTGAAGCCGTAGCGGGTATGCTGCCGGGTGGGATCATCGAACCGTACCAGCAGCCGGGACGGGCCGCCCGTCACCGGCACCGCCCGGATTGCCGAGCCGCGCGGACTGTGGGCTACATAGTAGACGGTCTTCCCATCGCTGGACCAGGCGGCGTAGAAGGGCTCCCCGTCCCCCGGGGAGTTCGGCACCAGCAGCCGTGACGTTCCCCCCGGCGACGTCACCCGCAGACCCTCGGGGGAGTGGAAGGCGATCAGGTCCTGGGACGGCGACCAGTGGGGGAAATCTCCGAACACCGCGATGGGTCGCTCCGCACCGCCACCGAGTGGGACGATCACGAACTGCGGCCACGTGTGCGCGAGGGAATCGGGCTTTTCCTCAGACGGGATGAAGGTCGCCACCAAGGCGTTCCCGTCACGCGACCAGTCGACATCGAGCTCGTGCGCCGCGGTGCTGGTGCGCTGGACCAGACCGGATCCGTCCGCATCCATCGTAAAGAGGTCCCGATTGCCGGTACGCATGGAGTGGAAAGCGATCCGGCGCCCGTCAGGGGACCAGGCGGGGCTGTAGTCGCCGGCCGAGTCAGTGGTGAGCTGAATCGGTTCCCCTCCGGCCGCCGGAATCCTGTAGATGTCCGCATTGCCATTGCGGTCCGAGTCGAATACCAGCCAGCGACCGTCCCGGGAGACCGCGATGGTCTCGATTGTCTGGTCGCCGGTGGTCACCGGCCTGGCCCCGGCAATCGACACCGCCCCGGTGGTCGGCACGGAGATGGACCAGATGTTGGAGGGAGTGCGCAACCGTGCATACGCCAGCCGGCGGCCATCCGCCGAGAGGCTGATCGTATGGGCATCGGCGCCGGTAGTCAGCCGCTCCGGCTCCCCGGCCGGCGCGCCCTCTCCACTGAGTTTGATGCGGTAGACGTCGCGGCTTCCATCCCGATCGGACACCCAGAAGAGATGCCGTCCATCCGCGGCCCACTGCGGGCTCATGTTCAGATGCTGATCGTCGGTCACCCGGATCGGGGGGCTGCCATCCAGGGGCAGCACCCAGATGGACGATGGCCCCTCATTCCCAAAGTAGACCCCGCCAAACACGAAAAGCGGATTGCCAGCCACGCCCGCGAGCCGGGCGCCGTCGGGGGACCAAGCCAGCGAGTGGACATCTCGCATTCCGGCGAGATGGGTGGGGGCCCCTCCCTCGACCGGGACCACCGTGACCTGGTTGCCGAGGTAGGCGATGCTGTAGGCGATGCGGCGGCCGTCGGGCGACCAGGCAAATCCGGCGAGCCGGGAACCGGCAGTCGTGGTGGACTCTGCTGGCTGGGCCTGGAGCCGCACGACCAGCCGTGGCTGCCCCCCCAACGCCGGCACCACGGCGATCCCGGCCCCGCCTTGATAGGCGATCTGCGAGCCATCGGGCGACCACCTTGGCCAGCGGTAGCTTTGGGCAGAGTCGGTGGTAAGCGCGATGGTACGTCCGCCTCCCACCTGGCGCACGAAGATCTGCATGTGGGCGGGCGGACCCGCCGCGTAGGCGACCAGGCTGCCATCGGGCGAGAGCGCGGGATCCACCTCGAGCCCTGCCTCCCGCGTCACCTGCGTCGTCCGGCCAATGGTGATCGCGGGAGCGGCCCGCGGGCGGCGGTACACCAGGACCAACGTGCCGATCGCCGTCAGCGCTACGACGACTCCGAGACCGAGCACCGTGCGGGAGAGCCGCGGAGGTGCACCGGCACTCCGGGTTCCCGCCGGCGACACCAGCGCCGCGGCGAAATGGGCGGCGGGGCTGAAGCGATCGGCGGGATTTTTCGCGAGGGCCCGGGTCAGCACATCGGCGATGACCGGTGGCACCGCGGGCCGGAGCTGGGAGACCGGCCGTGCTTCGGCCACCAGGTGCTGATGGACCACGCTCTCGACCGTGGGGCCGGTGAACGGCGGCTGACTGGTCAACATCTCGTACAGCACGCAGGCCAGCGAGTAGAGATCGCTGCGCCCGTCGAGGTCCTTCTCCCCCGCCGCCTGTTCCGGGCTCATATACATGGGAGTGCCCACCGACATCCCGGTAGCAGTCAACCGGGACCCGCCGGCGGCGCTTACCGCTCGGGCAATGCCGAAATCGGCCACGACCGCGTGCCCGCTCTCCAGCAGGATGTTTTCCGGCTTGATATCCCGGTGCACGATGCCGTGGGAATGAGCGTAGGAGAGCGCATCTGCCACTTCGCGGGCAATCAGGAGCGCGTCGTCCAGCGGGAGCTGTTTCTCGCGGTCCAGCCGGTCGCGGAGGGACTCGCCCTCGACGAAGGGCATGACGTAGAACAGGAAACCAGCCGACTCGCCCGAGTCATATAATGGAAGGATGTGCGGATGCCGCAGGTTCGCGGTGGTCTCGATCTCGCGCAGAAACCGATCGGCACCGAGGGCCGCCGCGAGCTCGGGTCGCAGCACCTTGATGGCCACCTTGCGGTGGTGCTTGAGGTCTTCGGCAAGATAGACCGTCGCCATGCCGCCCTGGCCCAGCTCCCGCTCAACCTTGTAGCGGTCGGCCAGGGCGGCGGTGAGGCGAGCGGCGGGCGACGAATCGGTCACGGGGCCACCGTCCCACCGCCCTGCGGCGGAAAGCCAAGGCGCTCGGTGAGAGCGCGCAGTCTGGGGTTGGCCCGTAGCTTTGGGCCAAGCAGCGCGAAGGAAAGCGCAGAGCCGTGAAGAGAGTGGCCGGCGGTGAACGACGATTCGAGCATGGCCAGGGTCGCCTCATCGC
>JBDTTZ010000468.1:0-2600 GCA_040008015.1 Gemmatimonadota bacterium | reverse complement strand
GAAGGTTGCACGGAATGCGTGAGTCCGGTCCTACTCGCTGAAAAATGATAGTGATGACCCCTGACCCGTCTCTCCTCAACTGGAGCCACCAGATTTTCTATTCACAACGTTGACATTTGAATGCCTGAGATACCTGAGACGGGTCTTCTTTGACCAGCCTGTCGCAATCCGTGCAACCTACGTGTCCTTCGTGACTCCGTGTTGAGCATGAGCAAGAGATCTCACCCCCAAGACCCTCCTATCCCCGCACCGGAGCACGGCTTACCTCATCCCCAGCGGCTCGAGCTGGCTGTCCGGGGAACACAGCCTAACCCCTAATACCGGCTTGATTTACCCCCACCCATCAGGGTATTTTGCTCGGCCTATGTTTGACGAGCTGTCTTCCAAGCTCAATGCCGCGCTGCAGAAGCTCACCGGTCGGGGTGTCCTCAACGAGGAAGCCGTCACCGAAGGGCTCAGAGAAATACGCCGGGTCCTGCTCGAAGCCGATGTCAGCTTCGATCTGACCCGCGAGTTTCTGGAGCGGGTGCGAGAGCAAGCGGTGGGTGTCGCGGCACTCAAGGCGGTGCGGCCGGGTCAGCAGCTGGTCAAGATCGTTTACGACGAGCTGGTCAAGCTGCTGGGTGAGAAGCAGGCCCCGATCGCCTACGCGACGGTGCCGCCGACCATCATCATGGTCGTGGGTCTCCAGGGCTCCGGTAAGACGACGACGGCCGGCAAGCTCGCCAGGCGGCTGAAGCTGGAGCAGAAGGCTCCGTTCCTGGTCGCGGCCGACGTGTACCGGCCCGCGGCGGTGGACCAGCTGGTCACCCTGGCGAAGCAGGTGGATGTCGGCGTGCACGCCGAGCCCGGCGTGACCGACGTTCCCGGGATCGTGAAGCGGGCGATGGTGGCCGCGGAAAAGGCCCGCGCCCGCACCGTGATCGTGGATACCGCCGGCCGGCTCCAGATCGACGACGCCATGATGGCGGAGCTGAAGCAGCTGAAGGCGGCGATCAAGCCGCACGAGATCCTGCTGGTGGCCGACGGCATGACCGGGCAGGACGCCGTGCGCATCGCGGCCGGCTTTCACGAAGCGCTCGGCATTACCGGCGTGGTGCTGACCAAGATGGACGGCGACGCCCGGGGTGGCGCGGCGCTCTCCATCTACGGAGTGACGAAAGCGCCGATCAAGTACATCGGTGTCGGCGAAAAGCTCGACGCGCTGGAGCCATTCCACCCCGAACGGATGGCCGGTCGGATTCTCCAGCAGGGCGATGTGCTCTCGCTGGTCGAAAAGGCCCAGGCGACCGTCGATGCCGGTGAAGCCGAGAAGCTGGCGAAGAAGGCGACCTCGAAGAAGGGGATGGATCTGGGCGATTTCCTCACCGCCATGAAGCAGATCCAGAATATGGGACCCCTCAAGAGCGTGCTGGGCATGCTGCCGGGCGTGAATCCCGCCATGCTCTCGGCCGCCAAGGTGGACGACAAGAAAATCAAGCACGTGGAAGCCATCGTGCTTTCCATGACTGCCCGGGAACGGACCGATCCTGACCTGATCAACGGCTCCCGGCGGATGCGCATCGCCAGGGGTTCCGGGCGGACGGTGCAGGAAGTGAATCAGTTGCTGGCGCAGTTCAAGCAGATGCAGAAGATGATGAAGGGCGGCGGCAAAGGTATTCGTTCGATGATGGGTAAGGGCGGTTTTCCGGGTATGGGATAAGGGCAAGTCATTTCGGCCTTGTCTCTTGTCACCTGTCACTTGTCACTTTTGGGATGGTTTATGGCAACTCGTATTCGCCTGCGTCGCGTGGGCCGCAAGGGACTGGCCCTGTACCGGATCGTGATCGCGGACAAGGAAGCGCCCCGCGACGGGCGGTTCATTGAGACGATCGGCACCTACCAGCCCAAAGCGGACAAGAACCCGGTCACGGTGGACGCCGACAAGGCGCGCGCCTGGATGGCCAAGGGAGCTACGCCGACCGAGACGGTCGCTTCGCTGCTGAAGAAGGCTGGCGTCTTTGCGAAATAGCGTATAGCAGATGGCATATGGCAGAGCTGCGACGAAGGGGAGTTCCGCGCCGGCCTGCTATACGCCATAAGCCATCAGCTATTCGTGATCATGACTGATGCGCGGATTCTAGTCGTGGGGCGGCTCAGAAAGCCGCACGGTCTCAAGGGCGGTGTGACGGTGTTTCCGCTGACCGATGATCCGGAGAAGGTCTTTGCTCCGGGCCGCGAGCTGATCACCCTGGACCTGGGCGGCAACGAGGTCGGGCCTCCGGTGGTGGTAGAGTGGAGCCACCAGTATCACCGGGAATGGCTGATGAAGTTCAGAGGCCGGGATAGCCGCGACAGCCTGGAAGCGTTGCGCGACATCATGCTGGCGTCGAAGGCGGAAGACCTGACCCCGCTGGGCCCCGATGAGGTCTACCTCCACGACCTCGCCGGATTTGCGGTGAGCCAGGAAGACGGGACCCCGCTGGGATTGGTCTCCAGCGTGTATGAGCTGCCGGCGGGCCTGATGCTCGAAGTGCAGGGACCGAAGCGGGAATTCCTGTTGCCGTACCGCACGGAATTCGTTCGCCAGGTGGATCGGGAGAATCGGCGCCTGGTGGTCG
>JBDTTZ010000467.1:0-2997 GCA_040008015.1 Gemmatimonadota bacterium | reverse complement strand
AGCTTGTCCAGGTATGGCAGCAGCCCGGAGCCCGTGAGGTAGTCGGTGACGACCCGGGAGCCCGGCGCCATGCTGGTCTTCACCCAGGGCTTGGTGGAGAGTCCCCGCTCCACGGCCTTTTTCGCCAGCAGGCCGGCGCCGATCATCACCGACGGGTTGGATGTGTTGGTGCAGCTGGTGATCGCCGCGATCACGATGGAGCCATCGTTCAGCTCGAAGTCGTGGCCGTCGAATGAAGCGGGGATTCCCTGAGTCGGCTGGTCCTCCATGGTGGTCGTGGCGCCCCCACCCTCACCCATCCACTGGGAATAGGCCTCCCGGGCGACGTTGCGGCGCTTTTCCGGGGTATTGCCGCTCATCAGCTCGGGAAGATTGACGAAAAAATTTCGCTTGAGATCCGGGAGCAGGACCAGGTCCTGGGGCCGCTTGGGCCCCGCCAGGCTGGGCCGCACCGTGGAGAGATCGAGACCGATCGTGCTGCTGAAGACCGGATCGGGCGTCTCATCGGTGCGGAAGAGCATTTGCTCCTTGGTGTAGCGCTCCACCCTGTCCACCACCGCCTTGTCGCGTCCGGTCCGCTCCAGGTAGCGCAGGGTCTCCTGGTCCACCGGGAAGAAGCCCATCGTGGCGCCATACTCCGGGGACATGTTGGCGATCGTGGCCCGGTCGGCCAGTCCCAGGCTGCTCAAGCCGGGGCCGTAGAACTCGACGAACTGGTCCACCACTCCCTGCTTGCGCAGCATCTGGGTCACGGTGAGCACCAGGTCGGTCGCGGTGGTGCCGAGCGGCAGCATACCGGTCAGTTTGAAGCCGACCACTTCCGGGATCAGCATGAAGTACGGCTGGCCCAGCATCACGGCTTCCGCCTCGATCCCACCCACGCCCCACCCGACCACGCCGAGCCCGTTGATCATCGTGGTGTGGGAATCGGTCCCGACCAGGGTATCGGGGTAGGCGGTCATCTCGCCGTGCTGGGGCCGGAGCTGCACCACCTTGGCCAGATATTCGAGATTCACCTGGTGCACGATGCCGGTGCCGGGGGGAACCACGCTGAAGTTGCCGAAGGCCCGCTGGGCGAACTTGAGGAGCTGGTACCGTTCCCGGTTCCGCTCCAGCTCGAGGGCGACGTTGAGCGCGTAGGCCCGGTCGCTGCCGTAATAGTCCACCTGGACCGAGTGGTCGATCACCAGGTCGGACGGGACCACCGGGTTGATGAGATCGGGATTGCCTTTCATCCGGGCCATGGCATCGCGCATCGCGGCGAGATCCACCACGCAGGGCACTCCGGTAAAATCCTGGAGCACCACGCGGGCCGGCATGAAGGGAATTTCCCGGGTCTCGACGGCATTCGGTTTCCAGCCGGCCAGTGCGGCCACGTGGCTCTCGGTGACGACGCCGCGGCCCGCGAAGCGCAGGGCGTTTTCCAGCAGGATGCGGAGCGAAAAAGGGAGCCGGTCCGGGCGGGGAAGGCCGTGGCGTTCCAGCTCGGCGATCCGGTAGATCACGGCTCGCTCGCTGCCCAGGTCAAGCTGGCCTCGGGCGCCGAACGGGTTCACTGGCAGGGAAGGCATAATGCTCTGGGGTCAATTGGGGAATGAATAATAACCGATTCAAGATTGAGGATTGAAGATGGACGATTGACCCCGGAGCCAGATAACTCAATGTTCCATCCTCAATGTTCAATCCTCAATGACTCCTTACGCCATCAACCGCAAAGACACTGGCCTGCTGATCGAGTGGGACCAGGCCGGTCATCAGGGCTGGTATCCCGCCCGGGAGCTCCGGCTGGCGTGTCCCTGCGCGGCATGCGTGGAAGAAATGACCGGGCGGGCCCTGCTCGACCCCCGGAAGGTCGCCCTCGAGATCGCACCGTTGAGCGTCGCCCTGGTGGGGGCGTATGGCATTCGCATCCAGTGGAGCGATGGCCATGGGACCGGGATTTACACCTTTCCGATGCTGCTCAAGCAATGCCCCTGTCCCCTTTGCCGGGCAGGCCGACCCGACTAACCCCGAGCCCGGCTCGCATTTCTGGCCCGGAGGCGTAGTTTACGGGGTCCCATCAGCAGGCGAATTCCTCCAGGCGCGGTAGCCAACCCCGTGGAGCTCTCGGATGATCTTCGGGCGGCGGTATTGGATCTGGATCTGGTATGGTATCCTCCTGCTCGGACTCCTCGGGCTGGTGGCGTCCGTGTATTGGGCGCAGCGGACCCATTACCGCAACATGGAGGAGATCTTCCGCGCCCTCGGGACCATCCTGGTATCGCTGGGAATGATCCTTCTGCTCCGCGGCCTGTGGCTCCTCCTGGGCCAGGCCTTGCTGCTCCTCGCGTTGGGCTGCTTCATTACGGCGTTCATCCTGGGTCGCAAGGCGGAGAGCCAGGGCGAGCCGAAACACGGTCACCATAACGAGGACTAGGAGAGAGCATGGCCGACTCCGACCACAATCCCCTGGGCGAAGGCAGCACACTCGGTGTCATTGGTGCGATCACGGTGGCGACCTGGTTTCTCATCCTGGACCTCCTCGCCCACCGGCCCTTCTTCACCCCCAGCGTCCTGGGGCAGATCATCCTGCTGGGCCGGGAGACGCCCAGCACCACGCTGGTTCCCGAAGCCATCGCCCTGTACAGCTTCGTTCACTTCGCGGCGTTCATCGGGTTTGGCATCCTGCTCACCCAGTTGGTGCACCTCGCCGCGCGGGAATCGATATTCCGCTTTCTGCTGCTGATCCTGTTCGTGATCTTCGAATTCTTTTTCTACGCCTTCACCTACGTGTTCTTCGAGGGGACCCGGGGCATCTTCCCCTGGTGGTCCATGCTGGCCGCCAACACCCTGGCCGCGGGCGCCATGGGGCTCTACATCTGGCTGCGCCACCCGGGGCTGCGGCAGTCTCCCGATCACGAGCCGTTGGGAGCCGAGACAAACTAGAGGACTGAGGACTGAGGACTGAGGGCGATCGCACTGGTCGCCCTTTTTCATGGGCTGCCATTAGGTTTTCTG
>JBDTTZ010000466.1:0-6436 GCA_040008015.1 Gemmatimonadota bacterium | reverse complement strand
ATAGAGCATCGGCCTTCTAAGCCGAGGGTCGCAGGTTCGAATCCTGCCGGGCGCATTGGAATATGGGAACATTGGAATGTGGGAACACGGGAACAAACAGCGGTTCGCAAAGAAGACATTTGTTCCCCCATTCCCATATTCCCTCATTCCCATATTCCCACATTTACCAGGCGTGGGCGCTGAGACCAGTACGACGTCCTCATTCCCATGCCATCCCGAGCCCGCCTCCTCTTCTAGCTTCTAGCCCTCGCCAGTACCAACTGTCGCGGTGCCTACGATCCCAACCGGCTCCCAGGCCGCACCGCGTCCATTTTCGTTGGCAACTCCCTTACCTACACCGAAAACATCCAGGACCTCGCGTGCGAGGTCTGGGGACGGCCGCACCAGACTGCCAGCGGCTTGCGTGGCCGGAGGCTGAGCCGCAACTTAGGGGCAATCGGAGAGAGCGGACCGCAATGACCATGACCCTGCGAACCTGTCCGAGTTGCAATACGCCGGTGCCGCTGGAGGCGCGCTTCTGCCTTCACTGCGGGAGACCGACGGTGCCCGAGCCCATCGCGTCCGCGAGCCGAGTTCCGGGCAATGCTAGCCAGCTCGCCCGCCTCACGGCCGCCTTGGCCGACCACTACCGAATCGAGCGAGAGCTGGGGCAGGGTGGCATGGCCACTGTCTACCTGGCCGAGGACCCCAAGCACCACCGCAAGGTGGCGCTCAAAGTCCTGCGCCCCGAGCTGGCGGCTGTCATCGGCGCCGAGCGGTTCCTCAAGGAGATCGAGACCACCGCCAATCTCCAGCATCCCAACATCCTCCCGCTGTACGACTCGGGCGAGTCCGACGGCTTCCTCTATTATGTGATGCCGTACGTGGAAGGGGAGACGCTGCGCGGCAAGCTCACCCGGGAGAAACAGTTCGGCGTGGAGGAGGCGCTCACTATAACGACCGCTGTCGCCGCGGCACTTGACTACGCCCATCGCCACGGTGTGATCCACCGCGACATCAAGCCCGAAAACATCCTCCTCCACGACCGCTCGGCCCTGGTGGCCGATTTCGGGATCGCCCTGGCGGTGAGCAGTGCCGGCGGCAGCCGGCTGACCGAGACCGGGATGTCGCTGGGCACACCGTACTACATGAGCCCGGAGCAGGCGATGGGCGAGCGCGAGATCACGCCCAGGAGCGACATCTACGCCCTGGGGTGTGTGCTCTACGAGATGCTGCTCGGTGAGCCGCCGTTTACCGGCCCCACGACCCAGGCGATCGTCGCCCGCATGTTGACCGAGGAGCCCCGCGCGCCGATGCTCCAGCGCAAGGCGATTCCGCCGCATGTGGAGCAGGCCCTGCTTATCGCGCTCGAAAAGCTTCCCGCCGATCGGTTCGAGAGCGCTGCAGCGTTCGCCGAGGCGCTGCAGGGGAAGCCCTTTGCCCTTCCCACGGGCGGCAGGGCGCGTATGCCGGGAAGCGTCGCCGCACCTGCAGCGTACGGCCGGAGCGCGCGGCTCCTCATTGGTGCTTCGGTCTGTGTTGTCGCGCTGGTTGCCGGCGCGGGTGCCTGGGCGTGGTTGTCCCCCCGCGGCGCGCCCCAGCTTCCGGTTCGGTTCGTGCTCACCCTCCCCCCAAGCGCGCCCTTGCTGGACGGCTCCGGCTCACCCCTGGTCCTCTCGCCCGACGGCCGTACCCTCGCATACCGGTCCCCGGCCGCCGGGTCGACCATGCTCTATCGCCGCGGGTTCGACCAGCTGGTTCCGACGGTGATCGATGGCACCGGGCAGGCGGACCTTCCATTCATCTCGCCCGACGGCAAGTGGGTGGCATTCTTCACCCCGACGGAGCTGAAGCGGGTACCGATCGACGGCGGGCCTGCTGCGACGATCGCGCGGGTCGTGCAGTCTCAGGGCGCCAGCTGGGGGCCGAACAACATCATCGTCCTCGGCTCCTATCACGGCGTCGATGGACTGTCGCGCGTCTCTGTTGCGGGTGGGCAGCCCAGCCCGTTCACCAGACTGGATACCACCAGGAGTGAGCTTTCGCAGCGCTGGCCCCACGTGCTCGCCGATGGAAAGACGGTGCTGTACACCAGCTGGGGAAACGGTGGTCTGCCAACCGCACGTATCGGAATTGCGTCGCTGGAGACGGGGGAGTGCACCATTCTCGACCTCGCCGGCACCTCCCCGTTCGGCATCGTCGAGGGACAGCTGCTGTACGTCCGAGCCGACGGGGTCCTGATGGGCGCGCCGATTGATCTCCGCCGCCGACGCATCACCGGCGACGCTGCGGCCCTCGTGGGTGTGGGTAGCGTCATGATCGGGGCCGGCGGCGGTGCGAAGGCCTCGCTCTCCGAAACCGGGGCACTGGCCTACGTTACCGGGTCGGCCAGCTCTCGCCTCGTCCTCGTCGGTGCCAACGGTGCGGTCCGGGCACTCGCCGCCGAGCCTCGCGACTACGACTCCCCCCGGTTCTCGCCCGACGGCAAACGGATCGCCGTGGCCATCAACACCCAGCCTCCGGACATCTGGGTGTATGACATCGCGCCCGGAACGCTTACCCGACTCACGTCGCAAGGGGCCAACATTCGCCCCGAGTGGGCTCCCGATGGCAAGCGGATAGCCTTTGTGTCGAGCCGGTCCGGGGAGAACGGTGTCTGGGTGCGGGCCGCGGACGGAAGCGCGCCGCCCCGGAAGGTCTTCGAATCCAGAGACGACGCGCTCGAGGTGGTGGTCGCGCCGGACGGGGGAGCGCTGGTGTACCGCGCGAACCAGACCGGCGGCAGCTACGGTGTCTGGTTCCGGTCGCTCGATGATGTTACAACACCCAAATCGTTTTTCTCGACGGCATCCTTTCATGAGATCATGCCGAGCCTGTCGCCCGACCGACGCTGGCTGGCGTACGCCTCCGACGAAAGCGGAGCCACGGAGGTGTACGTCCGGCCATTTCCCGGGCCTTCCGCCCGTTATCTGGTGTCCGCAGGCGGTGGCAGCGAGCCGCGCTGGGCGCCCGATGGGCGGCGGCTGTTCTATCGGAGTGGCCGAAGGATGCTCGTGGCGCAGGTGAGCACGGTGCCGGCGTTCTCGGTCAGCGGGCGGGACGTGCTCTTCGAAGGAAGCTACTCGACCGGCGCGAGTCATCAGAACTACGACATCACGCCCGATGGCCAGGGGTTCCTCATGTTGCAACGCGACGCGGACGCGGATGTGGTCGTGGTGCTCAACTGGCTTACCGAGCTACGTGCGCGGATTCGCGCGCCGGCGCCGAAGTAGCGGGGTGGGTGCTTGCGGGTAGGACAGGCGGCACCTAGCTTGTGACCATGCGCGTATTCTCCCGAATCGCGATGTGCGCCGCCGTCGCGCTGTTCGTAGTGGCCAGCGCTGGCGCCCAGGCGTACCCGACGCTGGGACCAATCGACGGCACCGGCCTCCCGCCGCTCGACACCGGCCGCGTGGCGATTGGGACCGTCGCGCCCGACTTCACGCTCGAGTCAATGGACAGCGGGATCGTCACCCTCTCGCAGTTCCGCGGAAAGAAGATCGTGGTGCTGGTCTTCTACCGGGGACACTGGTGAACCGCCTGCGAACATCAGCTCGGGGAGCTGAAAGGCCTGCTCAACGAACACCAGAGGCGCGGGGTGGAAATCATCGCGCTCGCCATTGATTCACGTGACCTGCTGCGGAAGATGGCCGATCAGATCTCGGCGGACGGGATCAGGCCGACGTTCACATTCGTGTCAGACCCGGACCACAAGGTGATCGACCGCTATGGCCTCTTGAACCCCAACGGGCGAGGGTGGCCGCATCCAACGATGTACATCATCGATCGGATGGGAATCGTGCGGTGGAAAGTCACCGATGTGGACTATAACATCCGACCGTCCAACCAGACGATTCGCGAAGCGCTTGCCAGGGTGGAGGGAATGCCGCACTGAGTCTGCCGTTCCGCCGCACTCCCCCCTTCCCATATTCCATGATGCGAACCTCCCGGTCCAAGCCTCGACGCGAACGACTATCGCACGTCGAGTTCGCCTCGTCCTCGGTACCACCGGGGGACCCACCCGTTCTCCGGAACGCGTGGCAGCCAGCGTGTCGCAGTGGGGCCACCGCTGACCGCTACAGGAATCGCCCGGACCGATTAGCCTTGTGGGGTCTTGCGGGACAAGTGCCGGGCATTTCTCAACCTCAATACTTCTGGAGACCCCATGAGCAGCGTTGCCAAGGTCATCGAACTGATTGCCGAGTCGGACAAGAGCTGGGATGACGCCACGAAGAACGCGATCAAGGAAGCGTCGAAGACGATCAAGGGTATCAGGTCAGTCTGGGTGGACAACATGTCCGCCGAAGTGGTGGACAACAAGATCGTCACCTATCGGGCGAATGTGAAAGTGACGTTTGTCTTGAAGGACAACCGCTAGGAGTCGACCGAGCCCCCAGCGATGCATCCGGGATCCGAATCCGGCCGGCTGAAGGAGGATGCAGCCCGGTACCGGAACTGGAAGCGCTGGGGTCCGTACCTTGCCGAGCGGCAGTGGGGTACGGTACGGGAAGACTACTCGGCCTCGGGCGACACCTGGACCTCCTTCACCCACGATCAAGCCCGGAGCCGGGCGTATCGCTGGGGTGAAGACGGCCTTCTCGGTCTCTGCGACCGGGAGGGCCGCCTCTGTTTCGGCCTGGTCCTCTGGAATGGCCGGGATCCGATTCTCAAGGAGCGGCTCTTCGGGCTGTCCGGTCCCGAAGGGAATCACCGGGAGGATGTGAAGGAGCAGTACTACTATCTCGATTCTACCCCGACCCATTCCTACCTGAAGGCACTCTACAAGTATCCCCAGGCCGAGTACCCCTACGCCCGGCTGCTCGAGGAAAGCCGGGGGCGCGGCCTCAACGACCGCGAGTTCGAGCTGCTCGACACCGGGGTGTTCGACGAAAACCGCTATTTCGATGTTTCCGTCGAATACGCGAAGGCTTCGCCCGACGACATCCTGATCCAGGTCCGGGCGATCAACCGGGGACCCGATGCCGCGCCACTTCACCTTCTGCCATCGCTCTGGTTCCGGAACACCTGGAGCTGGGGACGGAGCGGGGAAGGCTACTGGCCCAAGCCTCGGCTCTGGGCCGATACCGGATCGATCCGGGCCAGTCACGCCACTCTGGGCAAGTTCAGACTGGATATCGAATCATCCGGAGCGGAGCCGGAGCTGCTCTTCACCGACAACGAGACCAATCAACAGCGGCTCTTCGGCTCGGCGAATGCTTCGCTGTTCGTGAAGGATGCTTTTCACGAGTACGTGGTCGGCGGCCGGGCCGACGCGGTGAATCCGGCCCGCGAAGGCACCAAGGCCGCGGTGCTTTTCCGGCACCAGGTCGCCGCGGGTGGGGAGATCACTATCTGCCTGCGCCTGGTGGCGGAAGCGGAGCGTTCAGCCACGCCGTTCGCCGGCTTCGATGCCATTCTGCGCGACCGCCAGGCGGAAGCGGATACGTTCTACGCGGACCGCACACCGGCCGGCGCCAGCCTGGAGCAGCAGCGGATTATACGGCAGGCCTATGCCGGGCTGCTCTGGTGCAAGCAGTTCTACTACTACGTGGTGTCGGACTGGCTGGAGGGAGATCCCGCCTCTCCCCCTCCACCACCGGAGCGGCTGGGCGGACCCAACCGCGACTGGCGTCACCTGTTCAACCGCGACGTCATCTCCATGCCCGACAGCTGGGAGTATCCCTGGTACGCGGCGTGGGATCTCTCCTTTCACATGATTCCTCTCGCCCGGATCGATCCGGAGTTCGCCAAGGAACAGCTGGTCCTGTTGCTGCGCGAGTGGTACATGCACCCCAACGGCCAGATTCCGGCCTACGAGTTCGGCTTCAGCGACGTCAATCCGCCGGTGCACGCCTGGGCCTGCTGGCGGGTCTACAAGATGACCGGCCAGCGCGGAAAGCGAGACCGGCTCTTCCTCGAACGGGTCTTCCAGAAGCTGCTGATCAATTTCACCTGGTGGGTGAATCGCAAGGATGTCGAGGGCCGCCACCTGTTCGCCGGCGGATTTCTCGGTCTTGACAATATCGGCGTCTTCGACCGGTCCAAGCCGTTCCCGGGTGGCGGGCACCTGGAACAGGCCGACGGTACCGCATGGGTGGCGTTCTTCTGCGCCACCATGCTGTCCATGGCCCTGGAGCTGGCCAGCGAAGACCGGGCCTACGAAGACGTCGCCTCCAAGTTCTTCGAGCATTTCGTGGCGATCACCGATGCCATGAACCACCTCGGCGGCACCGGGCTGTGGGATGAGCAGGACGGATTCTACTATGACCAGGTCCGCATGGAGGGGCACTCTTTTCCGCTGCGGGTCCGCTCCATGGTCGGCATCATTCCACTCTTTGCCTGCGAAAACCTGGAGCAGAGGGTCCTGGACCGGCTTCCCTCTTTCACCAAGCGGATGCGCTGGTTCCTGGAGAACCGG
>JBDTTZ010000465.1:0-2538 GCA_040008015.1 Gemmatimonadota bacterium | reverse complement strand
GATTCCGGCTTGAGTTGCGGGGAGGGCGGTGTACCTTTGAGCCGACCTCCCCATTCTCATGACCACCATCCAGCATTCCCCGCGCACCTATCCGCTGCTGCTCGGCGGCTCTCTCAGTGAAGGCTCGGGGAGCCATTGGGATATTCACAATCCCTACTCCGGGGAGCTGGTAGGCCGGGCCCCGCTCGCGGATCGAGCCCAGGTCACCGAGGCGATCGATGCCGCGTGCGCAGCGGCCGCCGCAGCGGCAGCGCTGCCCTCGCACGCCCGCGCGGCCGCGCTCGACAGGGTCCGAACCGGCCTGACTGAGCGGCGGGACGAGGTGGCGGGGGTGCTGGCCCAGGAGGCCGGGAAGCCGCTGGGCCTGGCCCGGGCCGAGGTGGATCGCGCGGTTTTTGTATTCCAGCAGGGTGCCGAGGAGGCCAAGCGCATCGGGGGAGAAGTCCTTCCGATGGACCTGGCGCCCAACGGGGACCGCCGCTGGGCGATCACCCGGCACTTTCCCCGCTCGCCGATCGCCGCGATCACGCCGTTCAACTTTCCGGTGCTGCTGGCCGCGCACAAGCTGGCGCCCGCGATGGCCTGCGGCGCGACGATGGTCCTGAAGCCCCCGCCGCAGGACCCGCTGTCCACGCTGCTCCTGGCCGAGATCGTCGGTCAGAGCGGCTATCCCGGGGGCGCGATCAGCATCGTCCCCTGCACCAACGACGACGCCGCGCCTTTGCTCGATGACCCGCGGGTCCGCATGGTGAGCTTTACCGGGTCGGCAAAGGTGGGATGGATGATCCGGCAGCGGGCTGCCATGAAGCAGGTCGCGCTCGAGCTGGGCGGCAATGCCGCCGTCATCATCGAGCCGGACGCCGACCTGGCCCACGCGGTCCAGCGCTGCGTGGCCGGCGGCTACCTCTTTGCCGGCCAGTCCTGCATTTCGACCCAGCGGATCCTGGTGCACCAGCGGGTGTATGAGAAGTTTGTTGAGCGGTTCGTTCCCGCCATCACGGCACTGAAGACCGGCGATCCGATGGCGGATGGGGTGGATGTCGGCCCGATGATCGACGAGGCCAACGCCCGGCGAGCCCAGGAATGGATCGAAGAGGCGAGGGCCCGGGGCGCCCGGGTGGTGGGCGGCATCCGGGAAAAGGCCGTGCTTACTCCCGCCGTGATCCTCGACAGCACCAGCGACATGAGGGTGAACTGCGAGGAAGTCTTCGCGCCGGTGACGACGGTACGGCCCTACCACGACCTCGAACAGGCGATCGCGACCGTCAACGGTTCGCCCTACGGCCTGCAAACCGGCCTCTTTACCTTCGACATGCGGACGATCCTGAGCGCCTTTGAGCGGCTCGATGTGGGAGCGGTGGTCATCAACGACGTGCCGGGGTTCCGGGTGGACCACGTACCCTACGGTGGAGTCAAACAATCCGGGATCGGGCGGGAAGGGGTGCGGAGCGCCATCCAGGAGATGACCGAGCTGAGAGTGCTGATGCTGGGGAGCGAGCGCTGAACTCCAATGTTGTCATTCCGAGCGTAGCGAGGAATGACAGCCACCGTTTCTTAGGTTCACCATTAACCAAAGCACACCATGAAACTCGTCGCCCTGCTAGGACTGATCATCTGGACGGCTCCGCTCCAGGCCCAGACCCCGGCTGCCACTACCCGCGCCATCTTCCAGGCCAAAACGATACCGCACGAAGCCGGGTTCCGGGTCTACATCATTCCGGACATGGAAGGGATGGGCAGCGCGGTAAGTATTCACGAGATCATCGCGGGCAACGAAGGCGAGCACTATCGCGACCTTACCGGCCCTGACTACTGGGAACATTTCCGATCCCTGCTGACCCAGGAAGTCAACGCGACCATCCGCGGCGCCCGGTTGTCCGGCGCGCGGAGCTTCGTGGTGAACGAGGGGCACGGCGGCAACCTGTTCGCCAACGTGCTGCCCTGGGAGCTGGACACGACCGCGATCCTGATCCGGGGATTTCCCAAGCCGCTGGTCATGATCACCGCGATCGACAGCAGCTTCGGCACCATTATGTTCACCGGAGCGCACGCCAACGCCGGGAGTCCCGGGGTCATGGCCCACAATTTTGCTTTCGACCAGTTCACCGTGAACGGCAAGTCGCTCAACGAAGTGGGGATCAACGCACTGATCGGAGGCGAGCTCGGTGTATCGGTCTCGCTGGTGAGCGGGGATGACGTGCTGGTCAAGGAGACGCAGGAGATGCTGGGCAACGGCGTGATCGGCGTGGTGGTGAAGACCGCGGTAGGCCGAAACGCCGCGATCACCTATAGTCCGGCCCGGGTCCGCCGGATGCTGCAAACCGCGGCCGCCGAAGCGGTCCGCCGGGAAATGCGCGGCGACTTCACGCCCTTCACGATGGAACGGCCGTACCGGGTCGAATTCACCATGCGGCGGAGCTACTCCGACAGCACGGTGGCCGCCGTGGCCGCGCTGCCCGGTTTCACCCTGGAAAAGACCGGGGACCGGAGCTTTCGATTCGTGACGGACAGCGCCCGGCAGATGGGGTACCTGCTCGA
>JBDTTZ010000464.1:0-2718 GCA_040008015.1 Gemmatimonadota bacterium | reverse complement strand
GTCCGGGTCATGAACCTGGATTCGGGTGACGCGGTGGTGGACGTGGCCCGGGTGGTGAAGGAGGATGAGGCGGTCGAAGCAGTCGAGGGAGAGAACGGGGTGGAAGCTCCGGCCGCCGAGGGAGAGGTTGGCGACGAGACGGAGGAATAGAGAGGATTGTCATTCCGAGGGCGTAGCCCGAGGAATCTCAAGCTCAAGTCTCTCGAGATCTCGATTGGGCCGCCCTTGAGATCCCTCGCTGCGCTCGGGATGACATCTTGTCTCATCAGGATTTGACGAATAGGTTGGCGGTTGGAGGTGTAATGGCAGAAGTCAGCACGGCAGTCTCCCTGGAGTCCATCCGCGACGCGGCGGCCCTCATCGAGGGCGTCGCGGTGCGGACCCCGCTCAAAGAGACCCCCCAGCTCTCCCGTGAGCTGGGGGTTCGTGTCCTGCTCAAGTGCGAGAATCTCCAGCCGGTCGGCGCGTTCAAGCTCCGGGGCGCCTACACCGCTATCGCGCGGTTGCCCGAGGCAGTCCGCTCCCGCGGGGTCATCACCTATTCCAGCGGGAACCACGGCCTGGCCGTCACCTATTCGGCTGAGCTGCTCGGCATCAAGGCGGTGATCGTGATGCCGGAGACCGCGCCCCGGATCAAGGTCGAGGGGGTCAAGAAACGGGGCGGCGAGGTCGTGCTGGCCGGGACCACCAGCACCCAGCGCAAGCTGAAAGCCGAGCAGATCGTGGCCGAGCACGGCTACGTGATGATTCCGCCGTTCGAGCATGCCGATGTGATCGCGGGGCAAGGTACCTGCGGGCTCGAAATCCTGGACCAGCTTCCCGACGTGGCGACCATCCTGGTGCCGGTCGGCGGCGGCGGTCTCCTCGCCGGAATCGCCACCGCGGTCGCCGCCCTCAAGCCGTCGGTCCGGGTGATCGGGGTGGAGCCGGCCGGCGCGGCCAAGCTGGCCGCCGCCCTCGCCGCGAGCCACCCCGTCACCCTCGAAAAGACCGGCAGTATCGCCGACGGCCTGCTGCCGTTGAGCATCGGAACTCTGCCGTTCGCCCAGATGCGGGACCAGGTCCACGAGTCGGTCCAGGTCAGTGATGACGACATCGTCAAGGCGATGCAGTATCTCCACCAGGACATCCACATGCGGGTCGAGCCGTCGGGCGCGGCAACCACCGCGGCGCTGATTGCCCGCCTGGTCCCCGACCTCGAGGGTCCCGTGGTGGCGGTGGTGAGCGGCGGGAACGTGGATGCCGACCTGTTTGGCCGGCTGGTCCATTGATGAGCACGATTCCCAAGATCATCGTCGCCGATGACGACCAGGCCCTGTCCCGCACTCTCTCCTGGATTCTCAAGGAAAACGGCTACGAGGTCACCACCGTCCCCAACGGCGAGAACCTGATCGAGCGGCTCACCGCCGACCAGTACGACCTCCTGCTGCTCGACATCATGATGCCCAAGGTGGACGGTCTCCAGCTGCTGGAGCGGGTCAAGAGCGACGGCCGGTTCAAGGACCTCCCGGTCCTGATGATCAGCTCCATGCCGCCCGAAGAGGCAACGGTCCGCTCCCTCGGGCTTGGTGCCGCGGACTTCATCTCCAAGCCGTTCCGGGTGCGAGAGCTGCTGGCGCGGGTGAAGGCGCACCTCAGGGTCGGGCGCGAGCTCAACCAGGCCCGCGCCGAAGCCCGCTCCCGGACCGAGATGGTGGAGATTCTCCAGGAGGTCACCGCCTCGCTCAAGGCGGACGAGATCTACCAGATCCTGGTCCGGCGGGTGGCCCGGGGTCTCCGGATCTCCAAGTGCTCCATCGTTCTCGCCAAGGCGGGCGACGACTACGGCACCGTGGTGGCGGCCTACGAGAACCCGATGCTCCGGAATCTCCAGATCGAGCTTCGCAAGTATCCCGAGATCGCCCAGGCGCTCAAGACCGGCGAGCTGGTGCTGGTGCAGGACGTGCTGACCGATCCACTATACGATGCGGCCCGCAGCGAGTGGGGCGAGGACGGCACCTACGTCCCCACCCGGTCCGCCATCGCCTTGCCCTTCTTCTTGAGGAATGAGCCGACCGGGGTGTTCTTTCTCCGGACCACGGCCGAGGACCCGCCGCTCAACCAGCAGGACGTGGTGTTCGCGGACCAGGTGACCAAGGCGGCGGTGGCGGCGCTGGAGAAGGCCTACGATCTGGAGAGCGCCGTGGCGGGCCAGGAGGAATTCAAGCACCTGGCCGAAACCGATCCGCTGACCGACACCTACAACCGGCGCGCGCTGGTCGAGAAGCTGGCAGCGGAGCTGGATCGCACCACGCGTTACGGCACGGTGCTCACCTGCCTGATGCTGGACATCGACAACTTCAAGCAGGTCAACGACACCTTCGGCCACCTGGTGGGAGACCGGGTGCTGCGGATGATTGCCGGAATCCTGCGCCGGGAGCAGCGCTCGGTCGATGTGGTCGCGCGCTACGGCGGCGAGGAGTTCGTCGTCCTGCTTCCTGAGACGGGGATCTCCGGAGCGCGTATCTTTGCCGAGCGGATTCTCCGCCGGGTCGCCAGCCACGATTATGGCGAAGGCGGCCGCGCGGTGCGGGTGACGGTCAGTATCGGGATCGCGACCCATCCCGATGAGCGGGTGCACGACGGCGAGTCTCTGCTCCGGCTCGCCGACACCAATCTCTACAAGGCCAAGAACGACGGCCGCAACCGGTTCCGCGATTGAGCTCTCGCCGCTGCCCC